>DASUCV010000011.1:300000-386644 GCA_036275915.1 Candidatus Polarisedimenticolaceae bacterium
ACCATGGGGCGCCATGTAATCGCGCGCCCAGCAAGACGACGCCTAACCCCAAGAGGAAGACGCCGAACCCAATTGCCGTCGCGATGACGATCGAGCAGGCCAGCCTCCCGTCTTCGGGGTCTCGCTCAATCATGACGTGACCCGATCGAGCAGATGCCACACGGAAACGAACGGCAAGTGTGTGGCGCGCTCCATCCCGATCTCGCAAGTGCGGCTGGACGAAACCGCCATGTCGAAGGGACCGGCGGCGCGGAGCTCCGCGGCCTCGCGCGCGGTGGCGGCTTCGGTCAGCTCGGGGTGCGTGAAGCCGCGATCGCCGGCGAAGCCGCAGCAACCGGCGGCGATCGGGACGATCGCTTCCTCGGCGCAGGCACGCACCACGCTCGCCAGCGTGCCGGCGAGGCCGAGCTTGACGATCGAGCAGACGGGGTGGACGGCGACGCGTCCCAACTTCTTCTTGATGGTGAGGCGTGGGCACACGACCTCGTGCGCGTACGCCACTGAATCGATGACGCGGACTCCGTCGTTCTTCAAGGAATAGGCGCAGGGACTCGTATCGATGACGACCGGGAGCGTTCCGCCGTTCGTCCAACGCTCGAGCTTGGCGTGCATGTCGCCGACACGGTTCTCACGGGCCGCGTCGTACCCCTTGGACGAGAACGCCATCCCACAACACCTGCCGTGAACGTCGGGCGGTATCCACAGCGAGAGTCCCGCGCGCTTCGCGACGCGGAGAACCGTCGCGGGTAGATCGCCGCCGAGAACGCGCGTGACGCAGCTCGGGAGGTAAACCGCGGCCGCTCCCTCGCGCGACGTCCGCGGGAGTTGAGGCGCACGACCGGCAATCCGTGCGATCGATTCGGTCGCGCCGAAGTTCTTGGCGAGCGTGGTCGCGAGAGCGGACGCCAGCGCGCCATGCCGTTCCGCGCGCCGGTGCTTCACGAACGCGCCGGTGTCGATCCCGACGGGGCATGCCGTCGCGCACATTCCGTCCGCGGCGCAGGTGTCGAGGACGGCGTAGTCGAGCCCTTCTTCGAGCGCACGCGCACCTTTGCTGTCGCCGGCGGCCAGCAAACGCGCCCGCTCGCGCCGGAGCACGATGCGCTGGCGCGGGGTCACGGTGAGATCGCGGCTGGGGCAGAGCGGCTCGCAGAAACCGCACTCGATGCAGCGGTCGATCTCGTCCTCGACCTTGGGGAGCGCCTTCAGGTTCTCGAGGTGGATGCGCGGATTGTCGTTCATGAGGACGCCGGGGTTGAGAATGCCGTCGGGATCGAAGAGGTGCTTGATCTCGCGCATGATCGCGTAGAGGTCGCTGCCCCATTCGCGCTCGACGAACGGCGCCATGTTGCGGCCGGTGCCGTGTTCGGCCTTGAGCGCGCCGTCGTAGCGGCCGACGACCATGTCGACGAGATCGTCGGTGAAGCGCGCGTATTGGTCGATCGAGCGCTGATCGTTGAAAGACTGGCTCAGCAGGAAGTGGATGTTGCCGTCCTTCGCGTGACCGAAGACGATCGCATCCGGATAGTCGTGCTTCACGAAGAGCGCTTGGAGGTCGATGACTCCCGCCGCGAGATGCTCGTGCGGGAACGCGACGTCCTCGAAGATCATGCTCGTGCCCGAAGGCCGCATCGCGCCGATCGACGCCGTCAGGCCCTTGCGCGCCGCCCAGAGGTCGGCTTGGCCCTTCGCGTCGCGCGTCAACCGAGCGGGCGACAGCAACGGAAGCGTGACCGAGGTGAATGCCGTTTCGAAGTCGGCGAGTCCCTTTTCATCCGCCGCCTGATACTCGACGAGGATCGCCGCCGCGCTCGCCGGAAGCGGGGCCACGAGATCGACGACGGAGGGGATCCCGACGACCGAGCGCAGCGAAGCGCGATCCATGATTTCGAGGGCCACGGCGCCCGAAGTCTTGAGTGGCTCGATCGCCTCGCAGGCGCGCGGCACGTTCTCGAAGAACATGAGTCCCGCCGACTTCCGCGGGAGATCGGGAACGGTCTCGAACGTCGCCTCCTCGATGAACGCGAGCGTCCCCTCCGACCCGACGAGGAGGTGCCACAGGATCGGGAGCGGGTTGTCGAAGTCGAGGAACGCGTTGAGCGAGTAGCCCATCGTGTTCTTCATCCGGTACTTCGCACGGATGCGGTCGCCGAGGCGCGCATCGCCCTCGATGCGGGTCTTGATGCGCATCAGGCCGGAGGCGAGGGCGGGCTCCTTCTTCCGGAGGGTCGCTTCGGCGTCCGGCGCCCCCGAGTCGATCAGCGTGCCGCTCGTCAGCATGAAGCGGAGCGAGCGCAGCGTGCGGTAAGCGTTGCGCTCGGTCCCGCAGCACATTCCCGACGAATTGTTCGAGACGATCCCGCCGATCATGCAGGCGTTGATCGAGGCCGGGTCGGGACCGAGCTTGGCGCCGAAGCGCGCCAGGTGCGCGTTGACGAAGCCGCCCACCACACCCGGGCCGACGCGCACCGCCTTCCCGCCTTCGAGCACCTGGAGCGCCCGCCAATGTCGCGACACGTCGACGAGCACACCGTCGGTCACCGCCTGGCCCGAAAGCGACGTACCCGCCGCGCGGAAGGTGAGCGGAACCTTCGAGCGCCGGCTCCACGCGAGCAGGCGCCGCACCTCGTCCGTGTCGCGCGGCCGGACGACGGCGCGCGGCGTCAGCGTGTAGAAGCTCGCATCGCAGGAATAGGCGGCGCGCTCGAACAGCCGCGTCAGCACGCGGTCCTGGGCCAGGAACGGAACGAGCTGGTCGCGGAGGCTCACCGCGGAGAGCCTACGCCGTTTCCCCGGGCGCCGAGTCGCGCTACATTGCTCCTCGTGGAAACACTGCTTTCCGTCGTTCTGGGAATCGGCCTCTCGGCGGCCTGCGGCTTCCGGATCTTCGTTCCCTTCCTCGTCGCAGGAGTTGCGGCTCGTACCGGGCATCTCACCTTGGGGCCGTCGTTCGCGTGGATGGCGACGACGCCTGCGCTGGTCGCCTTCTCGGTCGCGACCGTGCTCGAGGTCGCGGCGTACTACATCCCTTGGCTCGACCACGTGCTCGATCTCATCGCGAGCCCGGCGGCGATCGTCGCCGGCGTGATCATGACCGCCTCGGTCGTCACCGGGCTCGACCCGATGCTCCGGTGGTCGCTGGCGCTCATCGCCGGCGGCGGGATTGCGGCGACGGTGCAGGCGCTCACCGTGGGCACGCGCAAGGCGTCGCTTCTCACGACCGGCGGCCTCGCGAACCCGGTCGTCTCCACGGCGGAGCTCGGCGGCTCCGTGGGGCTCGCGGTTCTCGCGATCGCCGTGCCGCTCCTCGCGTTCGCGCTCATCGTCTGGGCGCTCTTCTTCGGCGTCCGTTTCGTCGTCCGCCGTCTGCGCGGGCCGAGAGGTGCAGCGGTATGACCTCCCAGAGACGCCTCGTCATGATTCCGGGGCCGATCGAGATCTCTCCCGGCGTGCGCGAGGCGTTCTCCGTGCCGCCGCCCGGTCACACCTCGCCCGAAGTCATCGAGACGTTCGGCGCGTCGCTCGAGATGATGCGGCGCGTCTGGATCGCGGCCCCCGGAGCGCAGCCGTTCGTCATTCCCGGATCCGGCACGACGACGATGGAGATGGCGGTCGCGAACCTCGTCGAGCCCGGCGATGCCGTCGTCGTCGTGAACACCGGGTTCTTCTCCGACCGGATGGTCGACATGCTGCGCCGCGCCGGCGCCGAAGTCGTCGATCTCACCGCCGTCCCCGGCGACGTCCCTCACGCCAGCCGCGCCGAGGGCGCCTGCGAAGATCTCGTGCGCTCCGGCCGCAGGCCCAAGGCGATCTTCGCCACCCACGTCGACACCTCGACCGGCGTCCGCTGCGACCCCAAGCCCCTCGCCGCGATCGCGCGCGAGCACGGCGCGCTCTCGATCTTCGACGGCGTCTGCGCCACCGCCGCCGAGCGCTTCGAGATGGAGACGTGGGGCGCCGACGTCTACCTCACTGCTTCCCAGAAGGCGATCGGCCTCCCGCCCGGACTCGCGCTCCTCGTCGTCACGGAGCGTGCGCTCGAGGCTCGCGAGGCGCGCAGGGCGCCGGTTCCGCTCTCGCTCGATTGGCACTCGTGGCGACCGGTCATGCAGGCGTACGAGGCGCGGAAGCCTTCGTACTTCGCGACACCGCCGACCAACCTCATCCTGGCGCTCGAGGTGGGACTGCGCGAGATCCTGGCCGAAGGGATGAACGCGCGGTTCGCGCTCCACGAGCGCGGGGCCGGTGCGATGCGCGCGGCCTTCGCGGCGCTCGGCCTTCGCGGTGTGCCCGCGAAGGCGAGCTACGCCGCGCACACACTCTCGGCGCTCCGCTTCCCCTCAGGTGTCGATGCCGGGCTCGTCGGCAAGATCGCGGAGCGCGGCGTGGTCGTCGCGGGCGGACTTCACCCCGCGATCAAGGCGGAGTACTTCCGCATCGGACACATGGGCTACGCGCTGACGCGCCCCGACATGCTCATGCGGACGATTGAAGCCGTGGGAAGCGCGCTTGAGGCCTGCAACCACCCCGCCGACACCGCGGGCGCGGTGAAGGCGATGCTGATGGAGCTGCAGGCCCCCGTGTCTTAGTCGTTGATCGGCGTCACGAGCACCGGGCAGGTGCAAAGGCGCGACGTCGACGACGAATTGCAGCTCGGCTTCGTGCGGTTTTCGATCTCCTCGACTTCGAGACGCAGACCGGCGGGCAACTTGACGCTCATGGTGAGTCCTCCAGCCGTACTTGCTACTGCGGACCGAAAGAAGCGTCAAGAGGATTCCGAGAGAGGCATAGAATCCGACAAGTTCTGGTGAAGAGATGTCATGTCGAGTCTCGCTCTGGCGGCACTGCTCTCGCTCTGCCTCGGAGGTGTGGCAGGAACGGATGCGACGACATGGGCGACGATCCAGGCGTCGATCGCGGCGACCGAAGCCCGAGATGCGTGACGCCGTCTTCAAGACGGCGGAAATCGTCGTGGATGACGTCGGGGTCGTGGTCATTGACTGCGAGTAGGTGGATCTCGGCCGTCGGGATCGCGCTGTTGGCATTCGATGCCGACGCAGCCGCGAGACGGTTCGTGAGAACTCCCGACGTCTCTTTCACGGAGCTCCTGCCTTACATCCGCGCTCGTGTCGTGCCCGCATTGAGTGGGGCGGAGTTTTCCCTCTTCGTCTGCACCGACGCGATCGACCGAAGCGTCGTCGCCGTGTACGACGACACTCTGGGCGAGTTCGCGTACGTCCTCGTCTACGAAACGCTGCGCGATCACCGCGGGGTTCGAAGCGCCGCAGAGAAGGAGGCGGATTCCTTTCGATCGCGTTTGCCAGCGCTGACGGCTGAGGATCGAGCGCGTTACAAGGAAATCGTCCGCAAAGAGCTCGAGTCCGATCCGGCTTTCATGAAGCCCATCGAGTCGGCGTTCGCGAAGGCACGAGCCGAAGGAAAACTCCGATGTAGCGTGTGCGAGCACGATCCTCGGTTCCGACCCCCCGGGCTACTCCCCTAGATTTGGCACGGAGATCCGATGCGCGTGTTCTCAGAGAATCGCCGAGCGGCGACGTAAGATGCTGCGAAGGATGCGAGTCAAGAACTTCGTCGGTCTCTGCCTCTTGACCGCTGCAGGCCAGGCGGCAGCAGCAGCCGGAAATGACGTGCATGTCGGCGAATGTTCGGTCGAAGTGCACGTCAACCCGTGAGGGCTCCGATGCATGTTCAGAAGATCGCCGAAGGCTTTTGGCGTTGGACGGTCCCGCATCCGGACTGGAAGCCCGAGTTCGACAGGCCGGGTGGCGGCGGGTGGGCCGAGGTCGTCGGCTGCGTCTACGCGGAGATCGAAGGCCGCGTCGTGCTCATCGATCCGCTTCTTCCGCCCGAGGCCGATCGGTCCAAGTTCTGGGACGCGCTCGACCGTGACGTGGCGCGCGCCCGCGGCCGTGCCCTCATCCTGATCGGCTCCGTCGATCACGGGCGCAGCGCGGACGAGATCGCGACGCGCTACCGGGGTGAGGTGATCGGCGACCCCGCGATCCGCGACAACGTGTCGTGCGAGCTCCAGGCGACCTTCGACGAGATTCGGCTTCCGCGAGGCGTCGTCGCGCTCCCTGTCGTCGGCATGTCGCCAGGCGAGCGCGCGTTCTGGCTCGAGCCCTGGAAGGCCGCGGTCTTCGCCGACGCGGTGATCGGGACCGGCAACGGCCATGTGCGCGTCGCGCCGCCCTCGTGGGGGATCAAGACCGAAGCCGGCCGCGCGACCTACGAGAACGGCTTCCGCGCCTCGCTCCGGGCGATCGCGGACCTCCGCCCCGAGATCCTCCTTCCGTCCCACGGCGAGCCGGTGTTGACGGCGGGCGCCGCCTCTCTCGACGACGCATTGAACGGCCCGGCCTGGGGCGAATAGAAAAAGACGCCAAGCCCTCTGAATTTGCCCCCATTTGCTAGGATGCTGTGTTCTCTTGGGGATAGCTGCACTAGAGGGTTTTTATGGCGATCACCGACCTGTCACGCGTCCGTAACATCGGCATCAGCGCGCACATCGACTCGGGGAAGACGACGCTCACCGAGCGCGTCCTCTTCTACACGCAGCGCATCCGGGTCATTCACGACGTCAAGGGCAAGGACGGCGTCGGCGCCAAGATGGACTCGATGGACCTCGAGCGCGAGCGCGGCATCACGATCCAATCCGCCGCGACGCACTGTGAGTGGGACGGACACCACATCAACATCATCGACACGCCGGGCCACGTCGATTTCACGATCGAGGTCGAGCGGTCGCTGCGCGTTCTCGACGGCGCGGTGCTCGTCCTCTGCGCGGTCGCCGGAGTGCAGTCGCAGTCGATGACGGTCGATCGCCAGATGCGCCGGTACAACGTGCCGCGCCTGGCCTTCGTCAACAAGTCCGACCGTGCTGGGGCGAACCCGTTCCGCGTCACCGAGCAGCTCCGGGAGAAGCTCAAGCACAACGCCGTCCTCATGCAGATCCCGATCGGCCTCGAAAACGATTTCGAGGGGGTCGTCGATCTCGTCGAGATGAAGGCCTACTACTTCGACGGCGACAACGGCGAGGTCCGCCGCACCGAGGAGATCCCGGAGCGCCTGCGCGCCGACGCCGAGGCGAAGCGGGCGGAGATGCTCGACGCGGTGTCGATGTTTTCCGACGAGCTCATGGAGGCGGTCCTCGAAGAGCGCGCCACGACCGAGATGATCCGGAGAGCGATCCGCAAAGGCACGCTCTCGCTCAAGCTCACCCCCGTGTTCATCGGCAGCGCCTACAAGAACAAGGGCGTGCAGCCGCTCCTCGACGCGGTGACCCAGTACCTGCCCGACCCGACCGAGGTCGAGAACGTGGCGCTCGATCTCGACAAGGACGAAGAGAAGATCGTCCTGGCGCCCGACCCCGATCAGCCGCTCGTCGCGCTCGCGTTCAAGCTCGAGGAGGGCCGGTTCGGCCAGCTCACCTACCTGCGGGTCTACCAGGGCAAGCTCAAGAAGGGCGATTCGATCGTGAACGCCAGGACCGGACGCGACGTGCGCGTCGGCCGCCTCGTCCGCATGCACGCCGACGAGATGGAGGACATCTCGGAATCCACGACGGGCGACATCGTCGCGCTCTTCGGCGTCGACTGCGCGTCGGGCGACACGTTCACGTCGGACAAGGTCCACTACGCGATGACGTCGATGCACGTTCCGGCGCCGGTCATCCACCTCACGATCAAGCCGAAGGACAAGAAGGCGCAGGCCAACCTCGGCAAGGCGCTTCAGCGATTCACGAAGGAAGATCCGACCTTTCACGCCCGCGTCGACGAAGAGTCGGGCGAGACGGTCATCTCCGGGATGGGCGAGCTTCACCTCGACGTGTACGTCGAGCGAATGAAGCGCGAGTACAACGCCGAGGTCGAGACCGGCGCGCCGCAGGTCGCCTATCGCGAGGCGGTCACGCGCAAGGCCGAGTTCAACTATCTCCACAAGAAGCAGACCGGCGGCTCGGGCCAGTACGGCAAGGTGGGCGGCTACTTCGAGCCCTACCCCGACGGCGACTTCGAGTTCGTCAACGACACCTTCGGCGGGTCGATCCCGTCGGAGTTCATCCCGTCGGTCGAGAAGGGCTTCCGTTCGATGCTCAAGAAGGGGCGGCTCATCGGCTTCCCCGTCACGAACCTCCGCATCGTCATCAACGACGGCGCGGCGCACGCGGTCGACTCGTCGGACAACGCGTTCCAGGCGGCGGCCCGCGGCGCATTCCGCGAGTGCTATCCGCGCGCGAAGCCGGCGATCCTCGAGCCGATCATGAAGGTCGCCGTCGAAGGTCCGACGGAGTTCCAGGGGCAGTTCGTCCGGACGATCATGCAGCGCCGCGGCATCATCGTCGGCACGACCGAGCAGGAAGGCTTCGTCCGCGTCGAGGCCGACGTGCCTCTCGCCGAGATGTTCGGCTATTCGACCGATCTGCGGTCGTCGTCCCAGGGCAAGGCCGAGTACACGATGGAATTCTCGCGTTATGCTCCGGTTCCCGGCGAGGTCAGCCAGGAGCTGATCAAGAAGTACGGCACCGGCACCAAGGAAGACGAGGAGTAGGAGGAGACCCCATGCTGCTGAAAGAGCTGACCGACCGGAGTCCGATGCGGGTCTTCGAGAACTCGATTCACGGGGGTCTCGGCGCCGGGAACCTCGGCGTCGTCGTCGCCCGCCACGGGATGGGCAAGACCGCATTCCTCGTCGACATCGCGCTCGACGACCTCATGCGCGGCCGGCGCGTGCTCCACGTCACGATCGGGCGCACGATCGAGCACGTGCGCGAGTACTACGACGAGATCTTCCACGACCTCGCGGAGGCGAGCGCCCTCGAGGACGTCCACGAGGTCCGGCGCGAGATCGAGAGCCATCGCCACATCAAGGCCTATCTCAAGGACACCTTCTCGGTCGAACACCTGCGCGCGCACATCGCGATGCTGCGCGAGACCATGGGGTTCGTGCCGGTCGCCGTCGTCATGGACGGCTATGACTTCGCCGCGGCGACGGGCGATGAGCTCGCCGAGCTGCGCCGGATCGCCGAGACCTTGAAGGCGGAATTCTGGATGGCCGCCCACACGCACCACACCGACCCGCGCGACGCGCGCGGCATCCCCGAGCCTGTGGCGCACCTGGCGAACGAGCTCGCGGTGATCGTCTACTTCGCGCACGACGGCCGCGCGGTGCACCTGAACGTCCTCAAGGATCACGACAACCCGGACGTCTCGCAGCTCTCGCTCGTCATGGATCCGACGACGATGCTTCTGCGGCAGGAAGGCTGAGGAAATCAGGGGACAGCTATCGAATTTCCAGAGGGGACAGCTTCCGAAACTCTGCACTTCGAGTTTCGGAAGCTGTCCCCTGATTTCCTACTTCACGATTTCGAGCAGCTCGAGGTCGAACACCAGCGCCGCACCCGGCGGGATGTCGGGACCGTGCCCGTCGTCGCCGTACGCGAGATCGGACGGGCAGTAAAGCTTCACCTTTCCGCCCGGCTTCATGTACTCGAGCGCGTCGCACCAGCACTTGACGAGGTTGCTCGGGTCAATCCGGAAGGTCGACGGGCCACCGTGCTTTTCGGAGGAGTCGAACTCTTTCCCGTCGATCGTCGTTCCCCTGTAGTTCACCTTGACGTTGTCGCCGGCAACGGGCCCGGTGCCCTTGCCTTCGGTGATCGTCTCGATGAGCTCGCCCGCGGGGAGCTTCTTCACGCTCTCTTTCGCGGCGATCTTGTCGAGGAACTCCTTCGACTTCTTCTTCTCGGCGGCGGCGGTCACGGACTTGTTCGCCGCGAAGCGCTCCGTCGCGATCGCTTGCACCTTGGGCAAATACGTCTGGAGATCCACCTTCGGTGCGGTTCCCAAGGCCCCGTCCGCAAGGCCGGCCTGGATCATCGCCACCTCGGAGGGTTTGCACCCGAAGTTCTGGAGCTGCCCGCGCTGGGCCAGGAAGAGGCCGAGCGCGTAGAACGTCTTCTCCTCTTCGGACTTGGGATCGCCGGGGGCGCTGCTCGCGCCCGCAGGCTTCGGCGCGGGGGCGGGATCCGCGGCGGCGACCCATCCGGCGGCGAGCCCCGCGAGGACGAACGGCACGACGAGGCGTCTCATGCTGTCTCCTTGAAGTCGTGACACGAGCTAGTTGATGGCGTAGGGCTCGTGCAGGGAAAACGGTGCGATCGTGATGTCGAAGTGATCGCCTCCGGGTGTGACCATCTGGTAGCTGCCCTGCATGACCCCGAACGGCGTTTGCAGCGGACATGCGGAGGTGTACTCGAACGATTGCCCCGGGTTCAAGATCGGCTGCTGGCCGACGACGCCCGGACCGCGAACCTCTTCGACCTTCCCGTCGCCGTCGGTGATGATCCAGTGGCGGCTCAGGAGCTGGATCGTCTTGTCGCTCTCGTTCGCGATCTTGATCGTGTAGGCGAAGAACCACTCGCCGTCGCCCGGGTTCGAGCGCTCCGGGATGAAACGCGCGCGCACCGCGACACGGACGCCGCTCGTGATCGCCTCGGAAGTCGATTCGGACCCGTTGCTCATGTAGGCCGATTGTAGCCGGATTCCCGTGGGAAGTCTCAGAAGTGGTAGGCGGGGTTCTTCGGATCGAAATCGGCCGGAGTGAGCCCGACGTTCACCGCGAGATCGCGATGCTCGTAGTGCTCGTAGAGTTGGCCCTCCTGGTCGTAGAGGTCGGCCTGGAGCGGCAGGTGGAGCGCGTCGTCGACCCACAGGACGAGCCGGCCCGCGTAGAACTCTGGGACGATGACGGCGTCTCCCGGGTTCGGATGATCGGCCTGGCGCCACTGGCGCGCGCGGTTCGCGTGGAGGATGACGTACATGTCCTGACCCGTCGCGCGCGCGACGTCCCAGAGCGTCTCACCCTTCTTGAGCGTCGGGCTCGTGCCGGTTGGCGGCGTCGTCAGCTCGAGCTTCGTAGCCGGGCGTCCCCATAGCGTTTCGTGCGCGACCACCGCCCCGGTGCCGACGTTCTTCGCTTGCGCGCGGTGCGCGTTGTCGAGGACGAGGTCGACGAAGCGGACGAGGCTGACCTCCGGCACCGCGTGGTGCGCGTGCGCCATCGCGAGGGTCCCGTACGGGTCGAGGTTGAGGTTGATCGCCGGGAACGATCCGCGGTGGACCTTGATCCGGTTCTTGTTCCAGCCGGTGGCGTAGAGGACCTCCTGGCCTTCGCGCGGCCCTTCGAGCTCGCGCAGGTAAATCCGCTGCGGCCGCTGCCACTTCACGAGGAGCGTCTCTTCGGGGTCCAGCTCGGTCCCGCGCAGCTCGCGCTTGACGAGCATCATTGTGTAGTCGTTCACGTGCGCCGCGGCGGTGCCCATCGACGCGAGCACTTCGAGCGCTTCGGGCTGCCAGCGGATCTCGGGAGCTTGCGCGGCGAGCGCGGCGGCGAGGAGGAGCGCCGTCATCGAGCGGCTCCCAGGACGCGCTCGACGTAGGCGACGACGTGGTCGGCCACGATCTTCTCGCCGGCGTCGTTGGGGTGGATTCCGTCGCCTTGGTTGAGGTCGGCGTGCCCGCCGACCCCGTCGAGGAGGAACGGCATCAGCTCCACGTGCTGGTCCTTGGCGACGCGTACGTAGAGGGCGGCGAACGCATCGGCGTACTCCGGTCCGTAGTTCGTCGGAATCCTCATGCCGAGGAGGAGGACGCGCGCGCCGGCCGCCTTGCCCCGGCGGACGATCTCACGGATGTTCGCTTCGATCCGCTCGACCGGCTGTCCGCGGAACGCGTCGTTCGCGCCGAGCTCGACGACCAGGACGTCGGGCCGCTGCTTGAGGAGCCAATCGAGGCGCTCGAGGGCGCCGGTCGTCGTGTCGCCGCT
The DNA here is from genome assembly GCA_036275915.1 of Candidatus Polarisedimenticolaceae bacterium. Lineage (NCBI taxonomy): Bacteria > Pseudomonadati > Acidobacteriota > Candidatus Polarisedimenticolia > Candidatus Polarisedimenticolales > Candidatus Polarisedimenticolaceae > Candidatus Polarisedimenticolaceae bacterium. The sequence continues at coordinate 311,845 of DASUCV010000011.1, forward strand.
GACGCCCGCGTTGACGGCGCGAATCGGCTTGCCGCGCGCCCGGAGCGCCTCCGCGACCAGGGTCGGGAAGGCGTGATCGCCGGGGAGCCCGTACCCCGCCGTCAGGCTGTCGCCGAGGAAGATCACGAGCGGGGCATCGGTCGCGGTGGTGGCGGCATGGGCTACGCTGAAGGAGATGAGCGCCAGCGCGACGCCGAGGATCGAGCTCAAAGGACTGACGCGGCGCCTGCCCTCGGGCGGACGCGTGCTCACCGTCGTCGACCGCATCGATCTCACGATCGGCGCGGGAGAGTTCGTGGCGATCCTAGGTCCGTCGGGGAGCGGGAAGTCCACGCTGCTCGGGCTCATCGCGGGGCTCGACCGGCCCTCGGAGGGGCAGGTTCTGCTCGATGGGACGCCGATCCAGGGCCTGAGCGAGGATGCGCTCGCGATCCTGAGGCGCCGCGCGATCGGCTTCGTGTTCCAGTCGTTTCTATTGCTCGGCAATCTCACGGCCCTCGAAAACGTCCTGCTCCCGCTCGAGCTGGCGGAGATCCCGGGGGCGAAGGATCGGGCCGCGTCGCTCCTGGCCGCCGTCGGTCTCGCCGCGCGCGGCCATCACTACCCGTCGCAGCTCTCCGGCGGAGAGCAGCAGCGCGTCGCTCTGGCACGTGCGTTCGGCCCGCGACCTCGCATCCTACTGGCCGACGAACCGACGGGCAACCTCGATCGCGAGACCGGCCGCGCCGTCCTCGAGACGATGGAGAGCCTCAGGAGCGAGGGCGGCACGACGCTCGTCCTCGTCACCCACGACGTCGAGGTCGCGTCGCGCGCCGACCGCCGCATCCACCTCTCGGACGGTCGCATCGATCGCGACGAGAGGCGCACCGCGGAGACGGCGGTTTGAAGCTCTCGCTGGCATTCCGCCTCATGGCGCGCGAGGCGCGGGGCTCGGCGATCCGGGTGACGTTCTTCATCGCGTGCCTCTCGGTCGGCGTCGCCGCGATCGTCGCCGTCTCGGGGATGTCGTCGGGGATCGACCGCGCGATCCGCGCGGAGGCCAAGCCTCTCCTCGCGGCGGACATCGCCGTGTCGTCGGAGTCGCCGCTCCCCGCGCCGGTGCTCGAGAGCGTGGCGGCGCTCGCGCAGGGACGGACGGACGTCACCGTCTCCGGATTGCGCGAGCTGGCGACGGTCGTCTCGGTTCCGGGAGAAGGCGGCGGACCGGGACCGTCGGCGCTCGTCCTCCTCAAAGCGTTCGAGGCCGGCTACCCGCTCTACGGCGATCTCGTCGTGGATCCGCCGCGGCCCGCGGGCGCGTCGCTCGATGCCGACGGCACGCTCGTCGCGCCCGAGCTTGCGTCGAAGCTCCACCTCTCCGTCGGCAGCGTTCTTCGCATCGGCGGACAGCCGTTCACCGTCCGCGGTGTGATCGTGAAGGAGCCCGACAAGGTCAACGTGTCGTTCTCGCTCGGACCGCGGGTCATGGTCTCCCTCGACGGCCTGGGGCGAACGTCGCTCGAGGGGTTCGGCAGCCGCGTCGACCGGCGGATCCTCCTCCGGCTCCCCGAGCGCGACGTCGAGAAGGAAGCGGAGCGCCTCCGCGCCGCGGTGCCTGCGGCGAGCGGCGTACGCGTCCAGACGTACACCGACGCGCAGCCCGCGCTCCGCGACGGCATCCGGCGGGTCGCACGGTTCCTCGGTCTCGTGGCGCTCGTGTCGCTCGTCCTCGGGGGGATCGGCGTCGCGCAGACGGTGCGAGCGTGGCTCGCGACGAGGCTCGACGCCATCGCGATCTTGCGCTGCCTCGGGATTCGTCCTCGGGAGATCGTCGTGCTCTACGCCGGCGAGACGCTCATCCTCGGGCTCGCGGGCAGTATCGCCGGGGTTGCGCTCGGAACGGCCCTCCTCGCGGCGGCGCCACGATTCCTCGCCGGGCTACTTCCCGCCCTCAGCGTGTCGATGTGGCAGCCGGCCGCCGCCGCCCGCGGGATCGTCCTCGGGACCGGCGTCGCGGCGCTCTTCAGCGCGCCGGCGCTCTCCTCCGCGCGGCGCGTGCCGCCGCTTCGCGTTCTCAGGCGCGATGCGGATCCGCTGGTCCCCGGCGCCGTGGCGCGCCTCGGCGTCGGCGTCGCAATTGCCGGCGGCGTCTTCGCCACGGCCTACGCGCAAGCGCAATCGCTCAAGATGGCCACGGTCTTCGTCGTCGGGATGGCCGCGGCGGCCGCCGTCCTCGCCGGTGCTTCGCGCCTTCTCTCGGCGGCGGTCGTTCGCGCGTCGAAGGCGCGCGTGCGCGTCGTGGTCCGTCACGGCCTCGCCTCCCTCGGGAGGCCCGGCGCCGGCACGCTCCCGGCGCTCACCGCGCTCGGCCTCGGCGTGCTCGTCGTCGTCGCGATCGCTCTCGTTCAGCGGGGGCTCGCCGAGCGTCTTCGGGCGGATCTGCCGAAGGACGCGCCGAACGTCTTCCTCGTCGACCTGAAGGGCGCCCAGTGGCCGCAGGTGCGATCGATCCTGGAGGCGCACGGCGCCACCAGCGTGAACAGCGTGCCGATCATCGGCGCACGCTTGAGCTCGGTCGACGGCATTCCCGCCGCCGATCTCGCCAAGCGCGCGAAGGACGACGGGCGGAGGCGCTGGATCTTCACGCGCGAGCAGAACCTCACGTCGCTCCAGGCGCTGCCGAAGGACAACGTCGTGGTCGCGGGCAAGCTCTGGAGCGACCCGCGTCCCGAGATCTCGATCGAGCGAGATTTCGCGCGGGACATGGGGGCGAAGCTCGGCTCGAAGGTCGTCTTCGACGTCCAGGGCGTGCCGGTGGAGCTCGTCGTGACGAGCCTGCGCACCGTCGAGTGGAAGAGCTTCGGCATCAACTTCTTCCTCGTCGTCGAGCCCGGCGTCCTCGACGACGCGCCGCAGCTCAGGGTCGCGGCGGCGCGATTGCCCGCGGACGCCGAGCAGGCGGTGCAGGACGCGCTCGCGGCGGCGACGCCGAACGTCACGATGCTACGCGTGCGCGAGATCGTGGAGAAGGTCGCGGCCGTCCTCGAGCGGCTCGGCCTCGGGATCCGCCTCCTCGGCGGGTTCGCGGTCGCGGCGGGCGTCGCAATCCTGGCCGGCGCGATCGGCGCGAACGCGCACCTCCGCGGACGCGAGGTCGCGGTGCTGAAGACGCTCGGGGCGACGCGGAAGGGCGTCGTCGGGATCTTTGCGATCGAGTTCGCGCTCATCGGGCTCGTCGCGGGGATCGTCGGCACCGCCGCCGGCACCGTCCTCGCCTGGGCGGTCCTCACGCGCGTCATGGAGCTCGAATGGGCGTGGCACCCCGTGGTCCTCGCCGTCGCCCCCCCGGCGACGGCGCTCCTCGCGATCGGCGCGGGAATCGCCGCGAGCGCGGGCGCCCTCAGGAAGCGGCCGATCGAGGTGCTGCGCGCCGAGTGAGCGTCAGTACGCGGCGACCGGCTGGAGCTTGCGCGCGCCATCGAGCCAGCTTGCGACGGCCGGCTCCCGCATGAGCGCGTCCATGTACGCACGCGCGAGCGGATGCCGATCGGTGGGAATCTTGAACGCCAGCAGGCGTACCGCCATCGTGGCGTACATGACATCGGCGCCGCTGAAGGCTCCGCAGAGGAACGGGCCTCCGCGGACGAGGTGCGACTCCCAAAGATCGAGGACCTCGACCGACTCCTGCCGCGCGGCCGCCGACGCCTCGGGTACGGGATCGAGGAAGCAGAGGTTGAACGACATGCCCTCGCGGATCTTCATGAAGCCCGAATGCATCGCCGCGGAGAGCCACCGCGAGCGAGCGCGCTCGGCCGTGTCGGCGGGCCAGAGCGACCGGTAGGCGGGCGGAGCAAACGCTTCCTCGAAGTATTCGAAGATCGCGAGCGAGTCGGGGATGACGATTCCGCGATGGTGGAGGACCGGCAGTTTCCCCGTCGGGGAGACCTCGCGCCGCCTCTTCCGGTCCTTGTCGGCCGCCAGGCTGATCGTCCGCTCTTCGAAGGGAATTCCCTTCCAGGTCGCAGCAACCCACGCCCGCATGGACCACGTGGAGATGTTCTTCTCGCCTACATAAAGGATCGGTGTGTCGGTCATGGCGCCAGGCTACACCGATCCCCTGAAACCGTGGCCGTGCTTCGGCCGTACCTAGTGGAGCGGGCGAGAGGCCGGCGAGGGTGTCGTTGTGACGAAACGGCGAAAAGTGGTCTGGGTCGGTGTCCTCCTGGCGGTCGTCGTCGTCGCGGCGGTGATCGTCGGCGCCGCCATGTCGCGCGGACCGAAGGCGAAGCCGGTCCAGATGTCGAAGATCGATCGGCAGGACCTCCAGGCGAAGGTCAGTGCGAACGGGAAGATCCAGGCGACGAAGAAGGTCGACATCTCCGCGACCGTTCCCGGGCAAGTCGTTCAGCTCGCGGTGAAGGAAGGCGACGTCGTCAAGAAGGGGCAGTTCCTCCTCCAGCTCGATCCCGCGAACTATCGCGCCAGCGCTCGCGGCTCGCAGTCGTCCATGGAGGCTCTCCAGAAGGAGCTGGATGCCGCGGTCGCGAACCTCGAGCAGGCGAAGGCCGATTTCACCCGCGCCGAGAGGAACCACGCGGCCGGGATCCTCGCCGACGCCGACCTTCAGCGGGCGAAGACCGCGGTGACGAGCGGCGAAGCGTCGATCCTGGCGACTCAGCACCGCATCGAGCAGGCGCACGCGGCGGTCGACGGAAGCACCGACACGCTGTCGAAGACGACGATCCGCGCCCCGATGGACGGTGTCGTCACCGCCAAGCGCATCGAGGAGGGCGAGGTTGCGGTCATCGGCGTGCAGAACCAGCCGGGCACCGTCCTCCTCACGATCTCGGACATGTCGGTCGTCGAGGCCGAGATGGAGATTGACGAGACCTCGATTCCCTCGGTGGCGCTCGGCCAGGCGGCGCGCATCCACATCGACGCCTACCCGAACCAGACGTTCGACGGCGCCGTCACGGAGGTTGGCAACTCGCCGATCACCACCGCGGTCGGCGCCGCCGAGGCGATCAAGTTCAAGGTGAAGGTCCAGCTCAAGAATCCGCCGCCGGGGATCAAGCCCGGCCTGTCGGTCCAGGCCGACATCCTCACCGGCTTCCGCTCGAAGGTGTTGACCGTGCCGCTCCAGGCGATGGTCGTCCGCGACGCGCCGGCGACGGCCGGCGAGCCGAAGGCCGCGGGCCCGCCCAAGGAAGAAGAAGGCGTCTACGTCGTCGAGAGCGGCAAGGTCGTCTTCAAGGCGATCAAGACCGGCCTCCTGGGCGAGCTGTCGATCGAGGTCGTCGACGGTATCAAGGAGGGCGAGACGCTCGTCACCGGACCGTTCCGGGTCCTCCGCGACCTGAAAGCCGGCGATCTCGTCCGCGCGGAGAAGCCCGACGAATCGGGGCCGCCGCGAGGCTGACGTGTCGCTCGCCGAGCTCCTACGCACCGCCGTCGCGTCGCTCCGGGCGCACAAGCTCCGGAGCTTCCTGACCCTCCTCGGGATCATCATCGGCGTCACGACGGTGGTCGGGGTGGCGTCGGTCATCTCCGGGCTCAACGCCTACGTCAAGGACAAGGTCATCCGGCTGGCGCCCGACGTCTACGTCGTGACGAAGTTCGGGATCATCCGCTCGCGCGAGGAGTTCCTGGACGCGCTCAAGCGGCCGAACTTCACGCCGCGCGACGTCGAGCGCCTCGAGACGACGCTGACCCACGCCGTCGCTCTCGCCGCGGACGTCGTGAGCCGGTCGCCGGTGAAGCACAAAGACAAGCGCCTCGCCGACACGCCGGTCCACGGCTGCACGGCGAACTACGCCGAGCTGCTCGGCAAGGACATCGAGATAGGCGGGTGGTTCGCAGACGCGGACGAGCGCGCGTCGCGCGCCGTCGCCGTCATCGGATGGGACGTCAAGGACGAGCTGTTCCCACGACAGGATCCGATCGGCCGCGAGTTCACGATCGACGGCGTGCCGTTCCGCATCGTCGGCGTGGTCGCGCAGCAGGGCAACGTCCTCGGCCAGACCGAGGACAACCACGTCTACGTGCCGCTCTCGACGTATCGCAAGACCTGGGGTACGCGCAATTCGATCGACATGCTCGTCAAAGCGAGAGGCGGCGTGCCCGGCGTCGACGCCTCGATCGACGAGGTGCGAGCGGTGCTCCGCGCGCTGCGCCACACGTCGTTCAAGCAGCCGGATCCGTTCGGCGTCGTGACCGCCGAATCGCTCCAGGATCTCTGGCGCCAGATCTCGGCCGCGGCGTTCATCCTGACGTTCCTCATCGCGTCGGTGTCGCTCGGCGTCGGCGGGATCGTCATCATGAACATCATGCTCGTTGGGGTGGTCGAGCGAACGCGCGAGATCGGCGTGCGTCTGGCCCTCGGGGCGCGCAAGCGGGACATCCGCCGCCAGTTCCTTCTCGAGGCCGCGATCCTGAGCGCCGTCGGCGGGCTCCTCGGGGTCGTCATCGGCGCGCTCGTCCCCTTCGTCGTGCGGCAGCAGTTCAACTTCCCGGCCCAGCTCACCGCAGGCATCGTCGGGATGGGCCTCGGCCTCGCCACGACGGTCGGCATCGTCGCCGGCTACTGGCCGGCACGCAATGCGTCGAACCTCCCGGTCGTCGACGCGCTCCGGGACGAGACGTGACCCGCGGCATCGTCCGGCGGTCGACCTGGGAGAACGTGCGCTTCGCGCTCGGCGCGATGGCTTCGCAGAAGCTCAGGTCTTTCTTGACGCTTCTCGGCGTCATGGCCGGCGTGGCGACGGTCATCATGATGGTGAGCTTCGTCGTGGGGTTCAACAATCAGGTGACGGCGTCGTTCACGGCGTTCGGGACGCATCTCGTCCAATTCCAGAAGTTCGAGCCCCGCTTCAACGGAGGGCCCGACGGACGGCCCGAGGAGGAGCGCAGGCGTCGCGACCTCACGATCGACGACGCCTTGGCCCTGAAGCACCTCTCGAAGCTCGTCAAGGCGGTCTCGCCGGAGCGTTATCTCTTCGGCGATCCGCCGACGGTCAAGGCGAGCCGCCGGGAGGCGAACGGGCCGCTCGTGTTCGGGGCGTCGCCCGACTACCCGGAAGCCAACGTCCACTTCGTCGACGACGGCCGCTTCATCTCGGAGGCCGACCTCACGCACGCGTCGCACGTCTGTGTCGTCGGGCCCGACGTGGTCACCGCCCTCTGGCCGCTCCAGGATCCGATCGACGAGACGCTGACGATCAACGGGCAGACCTACCGGGTCATCGGGGTCTTCGAGCACCAGGGGACGAGCTTCTTCGGCTCCAGCGACAACTACATCGCCATCCCGATCACCGCGTTCGACGAGCAGTTCCCTCAAGTCAAGAACGGCGGCGGTGACACGATCCACATCGCGACCGTCCCCCGGCGCGCGGAAGACTTTGGCGCGCTCATCGAGGAGGAGACGGCGATCCTGAGGGCGCGGCGGGGGCTGAAGCCGAACCAGCCGAACGACTTCGCATTGATGACGAGCGTCGGACGGCTGAAGCAGTTCCAGCAGATCACCGGCACCGTCGCCGCGGCGATGATCGTGATCGCGGGGATCGCGCTCCTCGTCGGCGGCGTCGGGGTCATGAACATCATGCTGGTGAACGTGACCCAGCGAACGCGAGAGATCGGCCTCCGCAAGGCGCTCGGCGCCAGGCGGCGCGACATCGCGGCACAGTTTCTCGTCGAGGCCGTCACGCTCACGGGCGTCGGTGGAGCGCTCGGCATCGCAGTCGGCCTTGGAACGGCCTTCATTGCTCGCGCTGCGTTCAACTTCCAGGCCGCGGCCCCGCTGTGGTCGGTCGTCCTGGGGTTCGGAGTCTCCTCCGCGGTCGGGCTCGTGTTCGGCATGTGGCCGGCGCTCAAGGCGGCGCGTCAGGACCCGATCGAAGCGCTGCGGTATGAATAGTGAACTGTTAACCTTCCACGAGTGATCGACACCCACTGCCATCTCACGCACGCGAAATTCGCGGGCGACGCCGAAGCGGTCGTCGCGCGTGCGCGCGAGGCCGGGCTCGACGCCTGCGTCACGATCGGGACCGGGGTGGACGACGCGCGGCGGGCGGCGGAGCTCGCCAAGAGACACGAAGGTTTCATCTTCGCCACCGCGGGGCTCGACCCTTTCTCGGCGCACGCCGCGGGGGAGCGCTTCGACGAGGCGCTCGCGTCGCTCGCCGAGCTTCTTGCGAGCGGCGCCTTCCGCGGCGTCGGCGAAATCGGCCTCGACTACCACTACGACCTCGATCCTCGCCCCATCCAGGCGGACCGGTTGGAGCGCCAGCTCGATCTCGCCGCGCGCCTCGACCTGCCGGTCGTGATCCACGTGCGGGAGGCCCACGACGACATGGCGTCGATCCTCAAGGGCCATCCGAGGAACCGCGGCATCATCCACAGCTTCACCGGGACGCCGGAGGAGGCGGCTCCCTACCTCGAGTGCGGCTGGTCGCTCGCGTTCAACGGCGTGCTCACGTTCAAGAACGCCGACGACGTGCGCGACGCCGCGCGAAGCACCCCCTCCGAGCGCCTGCTCGTCGAGACCGACAGCCCCTATCTCGCGCCGGTCCCCCATCGCGGAGCGCGGTGCGAGCCCGCGTTCGTCCGGCACACGCTCGCGGCGCTCGCGGAGACGAGAGGCGAGCCGTGGGAGCAGCTCGAGGCGACCACGACGCGGAACGCAGCGGCGATCTTCCGCCTGCACGAGTGACGGCATGGAGTGGACGAGGCCTCCCTATCGGATCAGCGACCGGCCGGATGAGCTGGACCTCGATCGAGTTCACGCGTTTCTCGCGACGTCATACTGGGCGCGAGGCATCCCGCGCGACACGATCGAGCGGTCGGTGCGGCACTCGCTCGCCTTCGGACTCTTCGACGGTCACCGCCAGATCGGCTTCGCGCGCGTGATCTCGGATCGTGCGACCTTCGCGTACCTCGCCGACGTCTACGTCGCGGAGGAGGCGCGCGGCCGGGGCCTCGGCCTCTGGCTCGTCGAGACGGCGCTCGCACACCCCGATCTACGAGGGCTCCGCCGGTGGCTTCTCGCGACCCGGGACGCGCATGACCTCTACCTCAAGGTAGGCTTCACGCCGTTGGCCGATCCGTCGATTCTCATGACGATTCACGACCCGGACATCTACCTACGCTAGTGCGGAACGTGCCGCTTCCGCGCCTCGCGATTCCACGGCTGCCTCGTGTCGAGGGTGGCTTTCCGGACCCAGGCGCGTGGGAGCGAGCCGCCTCGCTCGAACTGCGGCGCGCTCAGGACGGTGGGGCCGCGCTCGACCCGACGCGCGTGCGCGTGCTGGACGACGGCCGGCGGCTTTTCGTCCGCTTCGATTGCGTCGACACCGACGTGTGGGCGACGCACACGGAGCGCGATGCGCCTCTCTGGGAGGAGGAGGTCGTCGAGATCTTCCTGGCCGGTGGCGGGTCGGTCCCAGTCCGGTACTTCGAGCTCGAGGTCAATCCGCTGGGAACGCTTTTCGACGCCGTCGTCGATAACCCGGACGGCCGCCGGGCGACCATGCGCGTCGATACCACCTGGAACGCGCCCGGCCTCATCGCCCGGATCGCGCGCGACGTGCCGGGAGCTTGGAGCGCCGAGATCGCGCTCCCTTGGGCGGCTTGCTTCGAGGCGCCGCCGCCCTCGATTCTCAGAGCCAATTTCTTTCGTGTGGAGCGCCCCCGCGGACGGCCGGCGGAGTTCACCTGCTGGTCACCTACGCTCGCCGACCCGCCCGATTTTCACCGTCCCGAATACTTCGGAATTCTCGTGCGCGAGCCTGCGGACGGAGAGCCCGAAGATTCTTGACATGGGCGCATGAACGGGGTCATATTGTGCGCTGCTTAGTTTCAATAAATCAAAATCTTTAAGGTCGTCGTTATGCGGGAAAAGTCGGTCTTCACTACCTTCGAGGCGGCGAAGCTCTGCCATGTCTCGCCCCTGTCGATCATCAATTGGGTCAACGCCGGCCGCCTTCCCGCATTCCGCACGCCGGGCGGGCACCGCCGCATCCGCCGTGACGACCTGGCGCGGTTCATGCGCGACAACGGCATCCCCCTTCCCGACGAGCTGCGCGACGGCTCGGGGCGCCCGCGGGTGCTGGTCGTCGACGACGAGGCCTCGATTCGCGAGGTCATTGCCGAAAGTCTCGCCAACCGTCCGAACGCATATGAAGTGACCACGGCCGCCGACGGCTTCGAAGCCGGGCGCCTCGTTGCGACGTTCCGCCCCGACGTCGTCCTCCTGGATCTCCGCATGCCGGGGCTCGACGGTTTTCACGTCTGCCGCACGATCAAGGGCGACCCCGACACCGCCTCGACCATCGTGATCGCGATGACCGGTTACCACACGCCGGAGACGGAGGCGCGGATCCTCGAGAGCGGAGCGGTGCGCTGTCTCGCGAAGCCGATCGAGCCGTCGGCCGTCGCCGTGTCGATCGATACCGTGCTCGAGCAGAGCGCGGCGGGCAAGCGCCGGCGGCGGCCGGTCCGCACCTGAGCCGCAGCCGGGCCCCTACTTTGGCAAACAGTCGAACGTCGAGGTCGATCCGACGAGCTCGAGCTTGAGCGCCGTCGTGTTAATCGAGCAGCCGGTGAACGCGGCATCGCACGTCAGCACGCCCGGTCGCCCGAAATCGAGGCGGAAGATCGAAACCGCGGACGGCTTCAGCTTGAACGTTACCGTGCATTCCACCGTCAAACGGCCGCCGGGCAAGATGACCGGCGCGATCCGCTCGCACGCGTCCCCGATCCCGTCGCGGTTCTGATCGGGCTGCGTCGTCGCATCGCCGACGAGCGGGTTCGGATACCACAGACAGTTGTCGACGGCGTCCCGGACTCCGTCCATGTCCTCGTCGGGAATCGTCGGAGCGGGCGGCGTGGCGGTGTCGAGATCGGAGCAGGCGTCCCCGACGACCCCGATCTCGGTGGCCGCGTTCGTGTTCTTCTGGTCCGGATTGAAGATGATCGGGCAGTTGTCGGATTGAGTGGGGACGCCGTCCCCGTCGGGATCGCCGCCGGGACTGAGATCGGGCCGCGCCGCCGCGCGAAGCTCGAGGCTCGAGATCGAGATGCGGATCTTTCCCGTCGTGGTCGGCACCGGCAGAAGGGAGAGCCCCGACATCCGGCAGGCCGATGCCAGGGCGATCGGTGCCAACGCGTTGAGCTGATACGTGCACGGCGACGCACGGAGGAAATCGAACGCCCCGTTGAAATTCGTGAGGTCGTGGACCGACACCTCGTCGACGGCCCAAATCGCGATCTGCGGCTGAGGGAGCGGGAACCGCTGCGACGCGACGGCGGTGTCCGTGATGGTCACCGTGACGGCCGATTGGGGCGGGAAGGGATCGGCGACCGTCTGACAGGCGAGGGCCGACGTGAGAGCGAGAACCAGGACGAGCGCCCGCGGCGCCTTCAGCATCGGCCGTGCCGTTATTGCAGCGTGATGTGGGTCAGAAAGGCGGCGGTGAACGCGGCTTCGTCGAACTGGGTCAAGCACGGCGTGCCCGATCCGCAATCGCTGACGCATGTGAACGCGCTCTCATACGAGCTGATGATGGCCGGGATGTCGGCGGTGATCTTGAGAACGGTCTGACCCGGGTGAACGGTGAATGTCAGGCTGGCGGGGTTGTCGTAGGTGAAGATCTGCGGCACCTGGCCGGTGGCGGGGCCGCTCGGAATCGCCGCGATCCCGTCGATGCAATTGGGTCCTCCCGGCGGCGTGCCGGTGTCGACGAGCTGCGGACTGCCCAGCACGATCTGACGGACGTCGTACGTGCCGGCAGACAAGGCGACGTTCGAGTAGAACGTTGTGGCGGACTGTGTCATGTCCGCGGTGAAGCTCAAGAACCGAAGAGAGAGGTTCGTGTTGCCGTACGCGGAGGCGGTGGCCGGGTCCGAAGGACGGATCCTGATGCTCCGGATGTCGAAGCTTCCCCGGTTGAACCGGCCGGACCCCGACGGATTGGGGACGAAGTTGACCGTCAGACCTTGGGTCCCCGAATCGAGCGTATCGTTCGAGCAGCTCACGACTCCCGCGCCGATGGCCAGCGCGATCGACACGACCGCCAATGCCCGTCCCGTCGTCTTCATGTCCCCTCTCCCTACCGTAGGCGCACCCGTACCCCGGACGAACAGTACCTTCGGCCGGAAAAGACCGCGGAACTATAGACGAGAAGCCGCGGTGAGACAACCGCGCGACGGCCGTCCGTTCAGGGGCAGGGGGCCCCGGGCGTCCGGTCCACGCCGTTGCTGTCGGTGCCGTAGGTCGAGACCCCGCAAATGCTCGAAGCGCGGATGAGATAGTAAAAGCCGTCTTCGGGAGGGGGATCCGGCCTCGGATCGCTCCACGCGGGCACCCCGACGTCGTTGCCGAGACATGTCGCATCCACCACGGATCGGCTCATTCGCATGAGCGAGATGGAGCCGCCGGCGATGTCGTAGGTCGAGGCGCCACCCTGCGGCACGCTCCAGGAGACCGTGGTCTGGGCGCCTTGCGCGACGACGACTCCGAAAACTTCCCCGGGAGGCGCCGTCACGTTCGGGTCGGACGGCGCGCAGTCGCAAGCGTCGCCCACGGTGTCGCCGTCGATGTCGGCCTGATCGACGTTGGCGAGGCTCGGGCAGTTGTCGCAGGCGTCGCCCACGGAGTCGGCGTCGACGTCGCCCTGGGTCGCGTTCGTCGTCGCCGGGCAGTTGTCGCCGAGGTCGCGCGGTGTGTCGCCGTCGCTGTTGCGGTTGGCGGTCGAGCAGGTCGGCGACGGCGTGTGATCGACGTCTTGACCGTTCGTGTCCGCCGCCGACTCCCCGCACACGTTCCGGCTCGAGACGATGTAGTAGAAGCCGTTTCCCGGCGCCGGCACCGCGCCGTCGGCGATCGTGCGCGCGATGTTCTCCGTGTCGAAACAGGTCTCGTTGTAGGAGAACGGGACACCTCCGCCGAACGATCCTCGGTAGACGTTGTACGCCGGCGCTTGGAACGCGTGATGCCACTTCACCGTCGCGACGCTTCCCGATTTGCCGATGCGAAGACCATTGTCGACTTTCGCGGGCTGCTGAGAGATCGCCTTGTCGAGCGGCGCGCAATCGGAGACATCGGGTACGCCGTCGTTGTCGTCGTCCGGGTCGAGGTAATCGGGGATGCCGTCGCCGTCGAAATCAGGGTGAAACTCGAACGCACCCAAGTCGACCGTCGCGGTCCCGCTGTAGTCGGCGTCCTCGATGCGCGGTCCGCCGTCGAAGTCGAGCCATCCGGCTCCGATGACCGTGTTCGTTCCGGCCTCCAGGACGGGGCTCGCCGCTTGAAGATGCAGGTCGGGCGGCGTCGCCGCGCGGTTCACGTAGAGCGGATCGACCGAGACGTTGCCGTTGACGCCGATGTAGTCGGCGTCGGTCTTCGCCCCTGCGATGTCCGTCGGCGTGTTCCCACGGAAGTCGTTGAACTTCACGACGGGAACGCCGGCGCTGTCGACGTAGATCCCGCCGCCGAGACCGCTTCCGGTCGCCTGATTGTTGGTGATCAGATTGTTTTGAAAGTCGGCGACCTGCCCGGCATTGGAGACCGGCGAAAAATACACGCCGCCGCCATGGAGCGAGGCGTTGTTGTTCTCGATCGTGTTGTTGTAGAACTTGACGAACGACGTCGTGAACCCGGCGGCGCCGCCGTCCACCCCTCCGTTAATGAAGAAGAGGTTGCTGTCGACCGTCCCTCGCGATCCGGCGACCGGTGAGACGCCGTCGTACTCGCCGAAGGCGATCCCCGCACCGTAGTCCGCGGCGTTGTTGTCGCTGATCGAATTACGGTTGATCCGCGTGTCCTGAACCGTGACGCGGCTGTACATCGCGATTCCGCCGCCGGCGCCGTACTGGTTGAGGGTCGCCGGGTTTCCCGCCTTGTTCGTCTTGATCGTATTCGCGGTGATGATCGGCGCCGAGTTGAACCCTACGTAGATGCCGCCGCCGTCCCCTTCCGACATCGCGTGGCTCGTGCCCGCCGGGGGGTCGGCCGCGTTTCCTTGGATGAGATTGCTCGTGATGGTCGGCCGCGGCGGAGCGTTGGGATCGTTGCCGTTGATGTAGATGCCGCCGCCGTAGAACATGTTGTAGGTCGGACTGCTGATCGTGTTGCCGACGATCTCGTTGCGCGTGATCGTCGGAGAGGAGCCGTAGACGAGGATGCCGCCGCCGATCTTCGACGCGCAGGTTCCGCTGCAGGTCTGATCGACGCCGCCACCACCCTGGATATGGATGCCTTCGATCCGGCTGGTCGAACCCGCCGCGGACGGGAAGTAGACCGCGGCGTAAGGGATTTCCGTCCCGATCGTGCAGAAGTCAGTGCTGACCCCGGCCTTGCCCGACGCGTCGAGGACGGTGACGGCCGGGCCGTCGGTGGAGATGACCGAGACGTTGGCAGGAAACCTCAGGCACTCGTGATACGTGCCCGGCATGACGTTGATCGTGCCGCCGGTCGCCTTGATCGCGCAGATCGCCGTCTGAATCTTGCAGTACGGGTTTCCTTGGGTCCCGGTGCCGTTCCCGGCGCAATCATCGACCCAGACCGTGACTTGTCCCCATGCCGGAATAGCGGCGGCCATGATGCAAGAGATGGCCACCAGTGGGTAAGCGATGCGCGTCCAGGCTGCCACGGGCCACCCTCGAATCCCTGCGCCCGGCCAACCCCAAGCGGTATTTTGAAAACGCCCACAGCCCGACCGCAGTCCTATACCGCCAAGGTGCTGCGGAGACAAGGACCGCTTGGGGGTCGACTCAGGGGCAAGGCGTCCCGGGCGCCCGGCTCACGCCATTGCTGTCGGCGCCGTAGGTCGAGACTCCGCAGATGCTCGAGGCGCGGATGAGATAATAGAAGCCGTCGCCCGGGTCCGGATCCTGGCGGTTGTCGTTCCAGTCCGGCCCCGAAAGATCGTTCGCCAGGCAGGCTGCGTCGTTCACCGAGCCGCCGGTCCGCATGAGCGACAGCAGGCCTGCGACGATGTCGTAGGTCGAAGCGCCCCCTTGCGGCGTTCCCCACGAGAGTGTGGTTGACGCGCCCCTCGCGACGACCAGGCCGAGGACCTCGCCCGGAGCGGTCGTCAGGGCGGGATCGGACGGGGCGCAGTCGCACGCGTCGCCGACCGAGTCCTGATCGAGGTCCGACTGGTCCGCGTTGGCCACAGTCGGGCAGTTGTCGCAGACATCGCCGTCGCCGTCCCCGTCGCTGTCGAGCTGGTTCACGTTGGCGATCGCCGGGCAGTTGTCGCAGGCATCGCCGCGTCCATCGCCGTCGGCGTCGACCTGGCTCACGTTCGCGACGGTGGGGCAGTTGTCGCAGACGTCGCCGTGGCCGTCGCCATCCGCATCGAGCTGACCCGCGTTTGCGATCGTCGGACAGTTGTCACAGGCATCACCGGCGCCATCGGCGTCACCGTCCGTCTGGGTTGCATTTGCGACCGCCGGACAGTTGTCGCAGAGATCGCCCTTGCCGTCACCGTCGCCGTCGGCCTGATTGGCGTTGGCGACCGTCGGACAGTTGTCACAGAGATCGCCCTTGCCGTCGGAGTCGCCGTCGGCTTGGTTCGCGTTGGCGACCGTCGGGCAGTTGTCGCAGAGGTCGCCCTTGCCGTCGGAGTCTCCATCAGCCTGGTTCTGGTTCGTGACCGTCGGGCAGTTGTCGCAGGCGTCGCCGAGGGTGTCGCCGTCCCCGTTGGCCTGGTTCGCGTTGGCGACCGTCGGGCAGTTGTCGCAGAGGTCGCCCTTGCCGTCTGAATCGCCGTCCGCCTGATTCGCATTCGCGACAGTGGGGCAGTTGTCGCAGAGGTCGCCCTTGCCGTCGGCGTCGGCGTCGGCCTGGTCCTGATTCGTAACCGTGGGGCAGTTGTCGCAGGCGTCGCCGAGCGTATCGCCGTCCCCGTTAGCCTGGTTCTGATTCGTGACTGTGGGGCAGTTGTCGCAGGCGTCACCGAGGGTGTCGCCGTCGCTGTTGGCCTGATTGGCGTTCGACACGGTCGGGCAGTTGTCGCAGAGATCGCCCTTGCCGTCCGCGTCGGCGTCGGCTTGGTTCGCGTTCGCGACTGCCGGGCAGTTGTCGCAGAGGTCGCCCTTGCCGTCGGCGTCGGCATCGGCCTGATTGGCGTTCGCGACCGTCGGGCAGTTGTCGCAGAGGTCGCCCTTGCCGTCGCCGTCGGCGTCGGCCTGATTCACGTTCCCGACGGTGGGGCAGTTGTCGCAGAGATCGCCCTTGCCGTCGCCGTCGGTGTCGGCCTGGTTCGGGTTGGCGACCGTGGGACAGTTGTCGCAGAGGTCGCCCTTGCCGTCGCCGTCGGTGTCGGCCTGATTCTGGTTCGTCACCGTCGGGCAGTTGTCGCAGGCGTCGCCCAGGGTGTCGCCGTCGTTGTTCGCCTGGCTCGGGTTCGACACGGTGGGACAGTTGTCGCAGAGGTCTCCACGACCGTCGAAGTCGGCGTCGGCCTGGTTCTGGTTCGCGACCGTCGGGCAATTGTCGCAGGCGTCGCCGAGCGTGTCGCCATCGCTGTTGATCTGGTTCGCGTTGGAGACGCCGGGGCAGTTGTCGCACGCATCGCCGCGGCCGTCGCCGTCGGTGTCGGCCTGGCCGACGTTCGGAACGCCAGGGCAGTTGTCGCAGGCGTCGCCGGCGCCGTCGCCGTCGGAGTCCGCCTGGTTGGCGTTCGTCACGGTCGGGCAGTTGTCGCAGGCGTCGCCGAGACTGTCACCGTCGCTGTTCGCCTGGCTCGGGTTGGGGGTCAACGGGCAGTTGTCGCTGACGTCGGGGACGCCGTCGTTGTCGTCGTCCGGATCACAGGCGTCACCCAGCCCATCGTGGTCGTTATCGGCCTGAGTTGGGTTGGGAACTGAAATGCAATTGTCACAGGCATCGCCCAAGCCGTCGCCGTCGGTGTCGGTCTGGGTCGGATTGGCGACGTTGATGCAGTTGTCGCAGGCATCGCCGCGGCCGTCACCGTCGGTGTCGGCCTGATCGACGTTCGCGAGGCTCGGGCAATTGTCGCAGGCGTCGCCCACGGAGTCGGCGTCGACGTCGCCTTGGGTCGCGTTCGTCGTCGCCGGGCAGTTGTCCCCCAGGTCGCGTGGCGTGTCCGCGTCGCTGTTGCGGTTGGCGGTCGAGCAGGTCAGGGACGGCGTGTGATCGACGTTTTGACCGTTCGTGTCCGCCGCCGATTCCCCGCACGTGTTCCGGCTCGAGATGATGTAGTAGAAGCCGTTGCCCGGCGTCGGCACCGCACCGTCCGTGATCGTGCGCGCGATGTTCTCGGTGTCGAAGCAGGTCTCGTTGTAGGCGAACGGGAATCCACCCCCGAAGGTGCCGCGGTAGACGTTGTAGGTCGGCGCTTGAAACGCGTGATGCCATTTCAGGGTCGCCGTGTTCCCGGATTTGTCGATCCGCAGGCCGTTGTCGACCTTCGCCGGCGGCTGCGAGATCCCCTTGTCGAGCGGCGCGCAGTCCGAGACGTCCGGCACGCCGTCGTTGTCGTCGTCGGGATCGAGGTAATCCGGGATACCGTCGCCGTCGAAGTCAGGCTGGAACTCGAAGGCGCCCATGTCGACGGTCGCCGTCCCGTTGTAGTCCGCATCCTGGATTCGGGGAGCCCCGTCGTAGTCGAGCCATCCTGCTCCGATGACGGTATTCGTTCCGGCCTCGATGACCGGGCTCGTAGACTGCAAGTGCAGGTCCGGCGGGGTCGCCGACCGGTTGACGTAGAGCGGATCGACCGAGACGTTTCCGTTGACGCCGATGTAGTCGGCGTCGGTCTTCGCCCCCGCGATGTTCGTCGGCGTGTTCCCGCGGAAGTCGTTGAACTTCGCGGCGGGGACATCGGCGCTGTCGACGTAGATCCCGCCGCCGAGACCGCTTCCGGTCGCCTGATTGTTCGTGATCAGATTGTTTTGAAAGTCGGCGACCTGCCCGGCATTGGAGACCGGCGAGAAGTACACGCCGCCGCCGTGGAGCGAGGCGTTGTTGTTCTCGATCGTATTGTTGTAGAACTTGACGAAAGACGTCGTGAATCCGACGGCGCCACCGTCGACCCCACCGTTGATGTAGAAGATGTTGCTGTCGACCGTACCGCGAGTCCCTTGAACCGGCGTGACGCCGTCGTACTCGCCGAACGCGATACCGGCGCCGTAGTCGGCGGCGTTGTTGTCGCTGATCGTGTTCCGATTGATGCGCGTGTCTTGAGCCGTCACGCGGCTGTACATCGAGATGCCACCGCCCGAGCCGTACTGGTTGAGGGTCGCCGGGTTCCCGGCCTTGTTCGTCTTGATCGTGTTCGCGGTGATGATCGGCGCCGAGTTGAACCCCACGTAGATGCCGCCGCCGTCCCCTTCGGACATGGAATGGCTCGTACCGGCCGGCGGGTCGGCGGCGTTCCCTTGGATGAGATTGCTCGTGATGGTCGGCCGCGGCGGAGCGTTGGGATCGTTGCCGTTGATGTAGATGCCGCCGCCGTAGTACGTCTTGTAGCTTGAGCTGCTGATCGTGTTCCCGACGATCTCGTTGCGGGTGATCGTCGGCGAGGAGCCGTAGACGAGGATGCCACCGCCGATCTTCGAGGCACACGTACCGCTGCAGGTCTGGTCGACGCCGCCACCGCCCTGGATGTGGATGCCTTCGATCCGGCTCGTCGAGCCGGCCGCCGACGGAAAGTAGACCGCAGCGTACGGGATTTCCGTCCCGATCGTGCAGAAGTCCGTACTGACCCCCGCTTTACCCGATGCGTCGAGGATCGTGACGGCAGGGCCGTCGGTAGAGATCACCGAGACGTTGGCCGGGAACCTCAGGCACTCGTGATAGGTGCCCGGCATGACGTTGACGGTGCCGCCGGTTGCCTTGATCGCGCAGATCGCCGTCTGGATCTTGCAGTACGGATTGGCCTGCGTCCCGGTGCCGGTTCCGGCGCAATCGTCGGCCCACACCGTGACCTGCGCGGCCGCAGGAGTTGCCGCGATCAGAAGAGCGGCCAGGATCAGGAGTAGATGAGATACACGTGTCCAGGCCGACACCGCCCGCATTCGAATACCCCCGCCCGGGCCATTCACCAAGCCGCAAACCCGAAACTTTCCCCGCCAGCGGGGTTCTATACGGCGAAGATGCTATGCGGACAAGGAATCAGCAGGAAAGTTTCCGATCATTGGGGCGGCACGGATGTGCCAGGCAGGAGAGCCTGAGCGCGCGCGACTGCGTCCGGAGCGTTGAGAAAAGAAATCGCCTTTTTCGCCCTATCCACGTCATCCCGCAGGATCCACCGGCGAATCAGCGCGAGCCGGAACGAGTCCTCGTCGCCGGTCGCGCGGACGAGCGGCCGGATCGTGTCGAAGGGATCGGGAGCGGTCCCTTGGAGCATTGCCAGATTCGCATCCTGACTATCGAGATACAGCGCTTTCGGCGCGGCGAACTCGACGTAGCCGTTGTCGTCGGTGTTGGTGTGAGCCCCCGTCAGGACCGATCGCAGCCCGTCTCCACCATTCTGAAGCATCCCGGCGAGATCATCCGTTGACGAGATTCCGACCCGGGCGAGATCGAGCCGCACGCGAAACTCGGAAATCCGGTCATCGAGTATCGCGGCGTCCAGAACGAGAGGCCGGTCCGATCCGACGAGCAGAAGGTCGACCCCGTGCAGTGTCTCGAAGACGAGCGTGTGGGGAAAGCTCCGCTGGAACGCACCGATGATCGACCGGAGCTGTTCGGGACCGAGGCAGTAGGCCTGGACCCACTGTCCGAAGACTCCGTCGGCGCGCAGGCGGTTCTTCGCGATTCGGAAAAAATCTTCGGTGAAGAGGTTCGCCGCGACCGTCATCCACGGATTGGACGGCTCCGAGACGATGACGTCGTAGGTCGACGCATCGAACTGCAGCTCGTTCCTCGCGTCGTTGATCGAGACGGTGACGCGCGGGTCGTCGAGAACCTGACCGTTGTGTGGGCCGAACGCGCGCGCCGCTTCGATCATCGCCGACTCGACCTCGACGACTCGGATGTGCTCGACGGGGTGGCTCGCGACCGATCCGACGCTGATCCCGCTCGCCAGCCCGATGACGAGGACGTCCTTCGGTTGGGGATGCAGAAGGAGCGGGAGCTGGCCCGCCATGATCTGGGTCTCGAGGTCTTCGCGCGACGACGCATCGGTCTTGCCGTTGACCGTCAGGTACAGGTTCTTCGCTTTCGGCTGGTTGGCGACGACGACCGACGCGGTCAGGCCGTCCCGCGCCAGGACGAGCGTGTTGTCCTGGCGAACCTGGTTGAGGAAAGCCGTCCAACCGCCGCGGTCCGTAAAATTCTGGATGTTCATGTAGACGCCGCTGTTCATGAGCAGGACGTCCCACGACGGCCGCAAGAGCACGCAGCAGACGGCGCCCGATGCGAAGGCGGTCGCTACCCACGACCGGCCTCGGGCCGCGGTTCGCGGCGCCATCGCCGCCCCGAGAAGGAGCTGGGCCACCGCGACACCGATGAGCGTGCGTCCGACTCCCAGGACCGGGATCAGGAGGAACCCGCCCGCCGCGGCGCCCACGATCGTTCCGAGCGTGTTCGCGGCGTAAACACGTCCTACCGCCGATGCCACCCCTCGACGGGATACTCCGGCTGCTTCGAGAACGAGCGGAAAGATCCAGCCCAGAGCGAACGTCGTAGGAAACATGATGAGAAGGGCCAGGCCGACCTGCACCGCCCACCAACCCTCCGGAGACGGGCTCCACCGGAAATAGATATCGCCGAAGAGGTGCGGGAGGGTCTGGATGCCGTAGGCCGTCCCGAAGGAGAGCAGGCCCGCGGCGCCGAGCGCGATCGAAAACGCCAGGGTCGCGTCAGCTCCCGGCCGCCTTTTGAGAAACGCTGTGGCGCAGGCGGCACCGGAGGCGAGGCCGATCAAGAAGGCGCCCAGCATGGAAGCGTAGGCGTAGACCGAGCTCCCGAACACGAGCGCCAGGCCGCGCGTCCAGGCGACTTCCAGGACCATCGCTGCCGCGCCCGACGCCGCGAAGGTGCCGATCAACCAGCGCCCGGGCACTGTGCCGCTCTCCGAGGGTCGAGGGGACTCGGGAGTGGCCCGGCTCTGAGGCGCGGAGCCGGCGACCCAAGCGACGACCGCCACGAGCACATTGAGCGCGATCGTCAGCCCGAGCGTTCTCTTCATTCCGAGCGCAGGGAGCGCCGCGAACGCCGCCACGAACGTGCCGGCGACCGCGCCGCAGGTATTGACGGTGTAGAGAGCGCCGACGCCACTGCCGAGACCGCTCCGGTATTGAAGGGCCACGCGCGAGAGGACGGGGAGCGTCGCGCCCATGAGAGTCGTGGCCGGAAGGATGAGGAGCGCGATCGCGACGAACTTGATCAGCGCGAGAACGACGAAATGCCGCCCCGCGCCGAGCTGCCACGCGGCGCCCAAGACGGGCGTGAGGAGCGATAGGAGCGCGGGGATGATCGCCGCGTAAGCGGATACGCCCAGCTCCAGCACACCATAGGCGCGGAGCGGCCGGGGCCATGCGTCGCCCCGGTTCGACGCCCAGTACGAACCGAGCGCGAGGCCGCCCATGAACGTGGAGAGGACCGCGCTCGACGCGTAGGCCGTAGCGCCGAAGATCAGTGTGAGCTGACGGAGCCAGATGACCTGATAGACAAGACCCGTGACGCCGGACAGGAAGAAGAGCCCAAAGACGAGCCATCGGGGTGGGAGCGACGGACGCTCAGCGTTGGATTCGACCACCTCGACATCCTAGCGCCCGGCGAAAGCGCTCCGTCAAAAACAGAAACGCCATCGCGGATGCGATGGCGTTTCGGCTGGATCTAGCTGAGTAAGCTGCGGTCTTGGATCAGAGCGGCTCGGACGGGGACTTGTTGTGCCCCTTCTTCTTGCCCTTGCCGTTGCCGCTGTTGCCCGGATCGCCGCCCTGGCTCAGGATCTCGTAGGGAGAGCCGACCGCGGACTTGCCGAGCTGGTTGCTGAAACTCGAGACGAACTGCGCCATCTGCGAATCGCTGACCGGCTGGGTCGGACGCGTGGTCGTCACGCGAAGGCCGAGAACGCCCGAGATCGACGAGACATCGCCTTCCGTCAACGTCTTTCCAAGGCCCAGAACCGGAAGCTGGTACCCCGCAGCACGGAGGCTCGCCTCGGCCGAAGGACCGTCGACCGCCGTCAACCGCTTCGCCTTGGCGATCTCAGTGTAGAAATTTCCCACGGTCACGCTGCCGGCGAACGCAGAGCCCGCCGCCATCGCACCCGCAAGAACAGCGATCAACCCGATCCGATTAACTCTCCTCATTGAAATGACCTCCCCGCTCCGGGATCTCCTGAAATTTCATCTTTTCGTGACAGCAAGGTTAGCTACCTATACGGTCAACCAACAGATCGTCAAGCCCTTTCGCGCGCAAACGGCCAATCCGCCACCGTCTTTGCTCGGATTTCGCTGAACGTGCCCCCAAAAATCGACTGATTTTCCGTGCGCGACGCTTTCTATACGCTGAAGCCCGACGCGGGTCAAGGCGTCTCGCAGTTCAGAGGCTGATTTTCCGCGCCCGCTTCGTCATTTTAGTTCTCGATGACGGTCACGTGGACCGTATGGATCTCGGTCATGGGACGGAAATTCGGGCGGTCGGTGCTGGGCAGGTTCGAGATCTTCTTGACGACCTCGAGGCCATTGGTGACCTGGCCCAGGACGGTGAATTGCCCCGTCCATTTCGGCTCCGGACGGAGCGAAATGATGAATTGGGAGCTGTTCGCCGGAGGCGCCAGGCCCGCCGGCTTGAGGACGACCGTGCCGGCGACGACCGGGATCGCGGAGAGCTCGGCCGGAAAGCGGATCGGGGCCTGACCACCGCCGGTTCCGGTCGGGTCCCCACCGGCGATCGCCTGGTCGCTGCGGATCTCGTGGATGAGCAGACCGTCGTAGAAGCCGGCGTTCGCCATGTCGACGAATGATTTCGTGGCGATCGGGGCTGTGGATTTCATCAGGTCGATGGTGAACGTCCCGGCCTCGGTCTCGACCTTGGCGCTGTAGTTCTTCCCCGGGTCGAACTTCGGGATGACCGTGACGATGATGCTGTCGGCGGCGACCCCGTCGGCGGACCATCCGATCGTGTAGCGACCCTTGGTCGACAGCTGGGGATAGACCTTCGAAAGCTCGACGGCCACCCCGTAGAACTCCTTCGGCGCGAGCTTCGCTCGCCGAGCCGGCTCTTCGGCTGCCGACTTGCCCGTGGGCGCGATCTTGGCTCCGGACGCATCGGCAACGGTGAAGGCGCCGATCACCGGGCTCTTGACCGGGTTCGAGACCTCCGCCGCGCCCGGGTTCGACAGTGTGACGCGGATGTTGAGCGGCTCGCCGACGTAATAGAACTGCTGATTGAGCTCCAACACCGCCTTCACGGGGGCCGCGGCCGGCTTCGCCGGCGTGGCCGCTCCAGCCGCCGTGGCCATCGACAGGAACACGAACCACGATCCGATCACGCGCCGCATCCGCGCCCTCGCTTTCTTCCGAGACCCGGCCAAAAGCGGCGATTATAGGCGTCCCTCGGGACCCGGGTCAAAGCGTTCTTCCGGAACAGGCGTACGCGCCCACACCGCCGCCCTCACGGTGGCGGCTCCCGCCCGGCGCAGCGCCCGCGCGCACGCCGCCAGCGTGGCGCCGGTGGTCATCACGTCATCGACCAGCAGCACGTCGGCATCCGTGAAGCGCCCGCGTGCGCCGATCGCTCCTTCGGCACGCTTCCATCGCTCGGATGCGCCGAGCGCTTTGAACGCGGGAACCGACCCGCGGCGCCTCAGGCCGTGCGGCCGCCAGGAGAGCGAAGACGCGCGAGCGAGGGTGCGGGCGATTTCGTGACCTGGGCTGAATCCCCGACGGACGCGTGAGAGGAACGAGGAGGGAACCGGAACGATGACGTCGGCACGGGCCAGGATTCCGGAATCGGATGCCGCGACCAGCAGCTGATGCGCGAGCGGCTCGAGCAGCTCCGGCCGGGCACCCTGCTTCGCCCGCAGGAGGAAGCGCGCCGCGACACCGCGATAGGCGACCGCCGCCATCGCTTCGTCCAGCGGGAACGGGCGGATCGCGCAGCGAAGGCACAGTCCCCTCGGCGAGCCCGCAGGCCCGAGCGGGATCGCGCAGCGGACGCAGCACGATCCTCCGAGCGGCACGAGCGCCGACCAGCACGAGGGACAGGCACCGAGATGGTGACGAACGAGGCGGCGGCTGCATACGAAGCAGTCGGCCGGAAGCAGATGGGTCGCGGCGAGCGTCCCCCATCGCGAGAGCCAACGCATCAGCAATCTCTGGGGAGGCCGGGACGGATCAGCTTCGCGCGCTGTAGACGGGAGCCGGGGCGAGGCCGAGCTCCTCGAGGGAGATCTCCTCGCGGAAATCGACTTCGATCGTGTTCCATTCACCGCACTGTGTGCAGCGAGGAGCCCAGTCGGCGCGCGTGTCGCGGCACGCGCGGCAGCGGTACTCGAGCTGCACGAGCTCCATCTCCTTGATCACCCGCCGGTACTCCGACGACGCGTCGCGCCAGTTGCGACGACGCTCGTGAATGCGACCGAGGAGGTAGTGGAGCGTGGGAGCGTACGACGCGCGTCCGTCCAGAGCCTGGAGCACCGCGAGCGCGTCGTCGAGCATTTCCAGGCGGAAGAAGAGCTTCCCCAGGTAGAAGCGCGGCAGCGTGTCCTTCCGGGCCCTCGCGACACAACGCTTGAGCGCCTCGATCGCGGCCAGCGGCTGCTCCTGATCGAGGTAGTGCTCCTCGAGCACCGTGAGGAAGATCGGCGACCCCGTAGATTCGAACCCCTGGAACCACGACTCGACCGCCTCGTTCAAAAGGCCTTCGGCACGGAGCGCCTCTCCGATCCGCACGTGCGCGGGGATGAACTGCGGATCGTCCTTGATGAGCTTGCGCAGCGTCGCGGCGGCTTCCTTCGGCTTGCCCGCCGCCAGCTGCTCGGTCGCGATCTCGAACCGGATTCCGATGCCGAACCGGCGATCCGAGTCGTCGCGCGGATCCCGCGTTTTCGAGCGCTTCTCGGCGCGCTGGTGTGCGGCGAGCGCTTTCGTCCAGTTCCTCTCCTTCATGTGGAGCCAGCGGAGCTTCCGCCACGCCGAGATCGAGTCGCGTTTCAGGGCGATGATCCGGCCGAGCACCGTGCGGGCGCGCTCGAGGTCGCCCTTGGCTTCGTAGTCCTCGACGAGGGCGTAGAGCGGTCGCGTGTCGTCGTCCTTCAGGTGGTGGGCCTTCCGGTGGTACTCGATCGCCTCGTCGAACCGCTCCTGTCCGCGGAGCACCTCGCCCAATTTCAAGAGCGTGTTGAAGTGACGGCTGTCGTGCTCGAGCACCGCGCGGAAATGCGAGAGTGCCTCGTCGTCCCGCCCTTCGAGGACCGCGGAGAGGCCCCGCGCGAATTCCTCCTCCACTTCCTCGGTCGTGCGGTTGGCTTTGCGGAGGCGCCACCCGTCCATCATCCTCGAGGCCTCGCGGGTGAGACCGGCGAGGAGGGTGATCACCACCCCGGCCACGAAGAAGACGATCATCGCCAAGCCGACGGGGAGGTCGATACCACCCCAGAAATGGAAGCGGTGATCCAGGAGCACCGCGCGGTTCGCGACGAACAAGGTGATGATCGCGAGAGCCGCGCCCATCGCGACGAGAATGTAGAGGAAGGTGCGAAGCTTCATGCGCGCCGCCGCAGGGGAGGTTAGTTCAGCGTCCCGGGAGCGTCAAGGCGCGCTCACTTGTGGTACGGCACGTGCCGAAGGATCGTCACCGCACGGTAGAGCTGCTCGACGAGCACGACGCGCGCGAGCTCGTGCGGAAGCGTCATCGCCGACAGCGAGAGCGTGGCCTCGGATGCGCGCACGAACGCCGGGTCGAGCCCCGTGGGGCCTCCGATGACGAACGCCGCCAGCGGCGAGGCCCACCGTTCGAGCTTCCGGGCGAGCTGCTCGCTCGTGGTCGTCGCCGGGCCGGGCGCGAGGGCGATCCTGTTGGCGTCCTCCGCAAGGGCCTCCGTCAGCGCACGCGCCTCCCGCTCGCGACGGTGCGCGTCGGTGAACCGGCCGGAAGGCCGCACCTCCTTGACGAAGCGGAGGTCGAGCGAGATGCCGAACCGCCGGATGCGGGAGACGTAATCCTCCACCAGCTCCGCGGCGGGGCCGCGCGGAGGCTGCCCGACGCTCAGGACGATGAGCCTCACGCGCGCAGCTTCTCGTGCAGCGTCTTCCGGTGGATCCCGAGGATGCGCGCCGCGGCGGACTTGTTCCCGCGGGTCTTGCGGAGAACCTCGTCGATGTACGCGCGTTCGAGGTCCGCGAGCGTGATCTCGCGCTCGGCGGCGTCGAGGATCATCGACGATGCGGCGACGGAGAAGGCGTCGGAGAGGTCGGAAGGCATGAGCAGCTCGGCCGCCGACAGGATGACCCCGCGCTCGATCGCATGCCGGAGCTCCCGGACGTTGCCGGGCCACGGATGGGCGACGAGGTGCTCGATCGTCTCCGGCGCCAAGCGCTTCGGCCCGCCGCCGTGGCGTTCCGCCAGCTCTTCGAGGAGGCGCTCCGCGAGCGCGGGGATGTCGGCCGGCCTGCGGCGCAAGGGGACCATCTCGATGCGCAAGACGTCGAGACGGTAGAGGAGGTCTTCGCGCAGGCGGCCGGCTGCGATGAGGCGTTGCGGATCGCCGCGCGCGGACGAGAGGACACGGATGTCGACTTCGAGCGTGCTGCGTCCGCCGATCCGCTCGAAGCGACGCTCCTCGATCGCGCGCAGCAGCTTCGCCTGCGCCGCGAGATCGAGCTCCTGAAGATCGTCGAGGAAGAGCGTTCCGCGGTCGGCCCGCTCGAGGCGGCCGGCCCGCGCCTCACGGGCATCGGTGAAAGCGCCGGCCTCGTGACCGAACATCTCGCTCTCGAAGAGCTCGGGGGGGACGTTCGCGCACGCCACCTCCACGAGCGGTGCCTCCGAGCGCGCGCCATGAGCGTGGATCCACCGCGCCATGCGGCTCTTCCCGGTTCCCGACTCGCCGACGATGAGAACGTTCGAGGAAGCGGCGGCGGCGCGCTCCGCGATGCGGAGAGACTCGAGGAAGACAGGGTCGCGCGAGAGAAAGTCCGGCATCGGCCGGGTGCGGTCAGCTCGAAATGCCGGGGCGCCTTCGTCCCGCGCGAGGGATCGTCGCGGTGGTGCCGGGAAGCGCCACGCGCCGCGCATCTCCCCAGAGCCGCTCGAGCCCGAAGAACGCCCGTTTCTCGTCCTGGAAGACATGAACGACGACGTCGATGAAATCCAAGAGCACCCAGTCGCCTGTCCGGCGGCCCTCGACGTGCTTCGGCTTGAGGGTGGCCTCTTCGCGCAGGCGCTCCTCGACCGCGTCCGCGATCGCGAGAACTTGCCGGGAGTTCGAGCCGTGGCAGATGACGAAGTAATCGGTGAAGTCGCAGAGTCCTCTGAGATCGAGAACCAGGATGTCTTCCGCCTTCTTGTCGCGGGCGGCTTCCACGATGTGCTTCAGGACGGCTCTCAGCGGTGGGCCTCCTCCTCGTACAGGCCGTGACGCTGAATATACCGGGCGACGCGTGGGGGAACAAGATCGCCGATGGCCCTTCCTTCGAAGCGGCGCTGTCGCACGAGGCTGGACGACACGGGGAGGGTGTCGACGGCGAGACGAAAGATCCGGCCGCCTTTCCCGGGCGGCGGTCCCGTCGCGGGAAGGTCGTGAAGCCGTTCGCGCACCGCCTCGGGGAGCGTCGCTCCTCGAGCGTGGCCGACCTCGTCTGGGCGCTCGACGACCCCGAAGTCGAACTCGGCGAGAAGTTCGGTGTAGTCCCTCCACGAGTCGAGCTCGGCAAGCGCATCGGAGCCTACGAGGAACACGGTCCGGAGCCCCTCCTCGCGAAGGGCGCGCAGCGTGTCGATCGTGTACCGGTGGCCGCCGCGGGCGATCTCGAACGTCGAGACCGCGAGGCCGGGTACGCCCTCGGTGGCGAGAGCCAACATCTCGAGGCGGTGGTAGCGCGCGGCGAGACGCCGGCCGGGCTTGTGCGTTGGCTCCGCGCACGGCAGGAGGAACACGCGCTCGACGCCGAGCGTGCGGCGCGCTCCGGCAGCCAGGACGATGTGACCGCGATGAACGGGATCGAAGCTCCCGCCGAGGATCGCGGCCGCGGTCATCCGGTCGCACCCGCCCGGCCGACGGCTTCGGCGGCGGCGCGCAAGAGCGGCGTGAGCCCGGTCCCCGAGACGGCGGAGACGACGTGGAGCGATCGCTTGCGTCGCTTGGCCTCCCGCTTCGCCTCGACCAGGATCTCGGCGTCGCGCTGCATCGAGTCCGCCTTCGTCAAGACGAGGATCTGAGGCTTCGTCGCCAACGCGGCGCTGTAGAGCGCCAGCTCCCGGTCGATCGCATCCACCGCTCCCCGGAATCCGAGCGGCGTGTGAGGGTCGACGAGGTGGAGAAGGACGCGGCATCGCTCGACGTGCCGGAGGAATCGGTCGCCGAGTCCCGCGCCCTGGTGCGCGCCCTCGATGAGTCCCGGAATATCCGCCACGACCAGCGTCTTGTGGGCGTCGACGGCGGCGACGCCGAGCACCGGGGCCAGCGTCGTGAACGGATAGTCGGCGATCTTCGGTTTCGCCGCGGAGATCCGGGAGAGGAGCGTGGACTTACCCGCGTTCGGGAACCCGACGAGTCCCACGTCCGCGAGCAGCTTCAGCTCGAGGCGGAGCTGCCGCTGCTGGCCCTCGCGTCCGGGCTCGTGCCGGGTCGGCGCCCGGTTCGTGGACGAAGTGAAGCGAGCGTTGCCACGGCCGCCCATCCCGCCGGCGGCGACGACCGACCGGTCGCCTCCTTGCGCGAGATCGGCGAGGGAAGCGTCATCCGATTCATCGAAGACGAGCGTCCCGATCGGCACGTGAACTTCGAGGTCGTCGCCGGAGCGGCCGGTGCGTTGGGCACCTTCCCCGTGCCGTCCACGGTCGGCGCGGAAGATCGTCTTGTAGCGGAACGGAAGGAGGGTATTGATCTCGGGATCTGCGACGAGGATCACGGAACCGCCGTGTCCGCCGTCGCCGCCGTCCGGGCCCCCCTTGGGAACGAACTTCTCGCGACGGAACGACACGCAGCCGTTCCCACCGTCGCCACCCATGACGGTGATGCGGGCTTCGTCGACGAACATCAGGATCGGCCCCGGCGATGCCGGGACCCGGGCTACTCGACCGGAAGGATGCTGACGAAGCGGCCCATGCGGCCGCGGTCCTGGAATTTCACCGTGCCGGTCACGAGCGCGAAGAGGGTGTCGTCCTTGCCGCGGCCGACGTTGACGCCGGGTTTGATCGGAGTCCCGCGCTGACGAACGATGATCGATCCGCCGTGGATGACCTGGCCGTCGAAGCGCTTCACGCCGAGGCGCTGGGAATTCGAATCGCGACCGTTTCTCGAGCTGCCGCCGGCTTTCTTGTGTGCCATGGACGAGACTCCTTGACGCTTACGACTCGATCGCTTCGATCTTGACCGCGGTGTAGTCCTGGCGGTGTCCGCCGCGCCGGCGGCTCGCGTTCTGCCGCGGGCGATACCGGAAGATCAGAACCTTCTTGGAGCGGCCCTGCTCGATCACGGTTCCGCGCACCGACGCTCCGGACACCGTCGGCGAGCCGAAGCGCAATCCTTCGCCTTCGCCCAGCGCGAGCACACGCTCGAAGACGACCGCCGCCCCTTCTTCGAGATCGAGACGCTCGACGCGCACGACCTCACCCACCTGGACGCGGTGCTGCTTCCCGCCCGTCTCGATCACAGCGTACATGGCCTGACTCCCGTGGAAACCCCGGGACTCTAGACGACCGAGGGAGGGGTGTCAAGGATCGGGCCGGAAGACGACCGAACTAGCGGTTCTTCAGATCGACGAGCACGCTCTTGACCACAGCTTTGAGCGTTTCGAAGACCCCGACCCCTTTCGGAGCGACTGCCTCGAAGACCGGCTCCTCGTTCAACCTCAGGGCCGACACCAGGTCGGCGGTGGGGACCGCCGTCGGCAGATCTCGCTTGTTGAGCTGAAGCACGTATGGGACGCGCTCCATCGTGTAACCGTGCTCCTTGAGATTCTCCCTGAGGTTCCGGATCGACTCGACGTTCGCGTCCATCCGGGCTTCCTGGGAATCCGCCACGAAGACGACGCCGTCGACACCTTTGAGGATGAGCTTCCGGGAAGCGTCGTAGAAGACCTGGCCGGGAACCGTGTAGAGGTGGAAGCGCGTGCGGAAGCCCCGGATCGTTCCGAGCTCGATGGGGAGGAAGTCGAAGAAGAGCGTCCGCTCGCTCTCCGTCGCCAGCGAGATGAGCTTTCCCTTCGAGCCGGTGCCGGTCTTGTCGTAGATGAACTGGATGTTGGTCGTCTTGCCGCCCAGACCGGGCCCGTAATAGACGATCTTGCAGTTGATCTCGCGTGCGGCGTAGTTGATGAAGGTCATGGCGAGGTCGCGGGTCAGCTGAAGAGGGCGTCGATGTCGTCGTCCGTGATCTCCGCGAACGGGGCGAGGCTGCCGACGGCGGCGCGCTGAGCCTGCGAGCGAGTCGTGATGTCGTGGACGATGCCGGCGAGCTCCGCGGTCGCCTTCTTGACGCGCAGACGCACGAGCCCGAGCGACGAGCGCTCGTCGAAGATGACGAGCAGGATCGTCTTGCCGCCGACGACGTTGATGTGGAGATTGTCGTGCTCCCCTTCGTGGAAGAGGATCGAGAACTCGCGCTCGCCGAGGAGCTTCGCGAGGCCGTCGGTGGCCGCGACGTTGCCTGCCGCGAGCGAGGCGAGCGACGTCGGATCGAGCGCGCTCACGTCACCGGCGGAGGCGAGCTGCTGCCCGTTCTTGTCGATGAGGAAGACGAACCGCGCGTTGGCGTCCTTGCAAAGGCGCTGAAGGACGGTGGTGAACCGCGCGTGGTCGGCCTCGAGTAAGACGAGATCGGAGACTGCCATACCTTTCCCGTGAACCTCCCCGACTTCCCCAAGGAGCGAGCGCGGCCAATCTAACGCCCGCCACCCGTTCGGGGCAAGCACGGCGGGAAGGTCAATAATCGCGCCGGTTCTCGAGCGCCCTCTGGAGGGTGAGATCGTCCGTGAACTCGAGATCGGCACCCGCGGGAAGCCCTTGGGCGAGCCGCGTCGTCGCCACGTCGAGAGGCTTCAACAGGCGGGACAGGTAAACCGCCGTCGCTTCACCTTCGACGTTCGGGCTCGTCGCGAGGATGACCTCGCGGACCCCGGAGGCGCGGACACGCTCGAGGAGCTCGGCGATGCGTAGGTCTTCCGGTCCGACGTCCTTGAGGGGCGACAGCGCGCCGCCGAGGACGTGGTAAAGACCCCGGAACGCGTTCGTCCGCTCGAGTGCGAGAACGTTCACCGCCTCCTCCACGACGCAGACGACCGTGCGCTCGCGGCGCGGGTCGGCGCAAACGACGCAAAGATCGCCCTCGGCGAAGTTGAAGCAGACGGTGCAGAGCCGGATCTTCTCGCGGACCTCGGAGAGCGCGCGGGTCAACGCTTCGACGTCGGACGCGGGCGCCTTGAGCACATGCAAGGCGAACCGCTGCGCGGTCTTTCGACCGACGCCCGGGAGCTTGGCCAGCTCCGCCATGAGCCGCTCGAGAGGTGCCGCGAGACCGGTCGCCACCGCGTGATCTACGTCAGGCCCGGGATCTTCAACCCGCCGGCGAGGCCTTGGGTCTTCTTCTGGATCTCGGCGTCCACCATGCGCCCTGCCTCGTTCACGGCGGCAACGACGAGGTCTTGAAGCATTCCCGGATCGTCCGGCGTGATCGCCTCGGGCTGCAGGGTGAGTGCGACCAGCTCCTTCTTCCCGTTCATCCGAGCGGTGACGACCCCTCCCCCCGCGGTGGCCTCGATCTCCATGACCTCGATTTCGTCCTGCAGCTTGGACTGCATCTTCTGGAGATCTTTCATCATCTTTTGGATGTTCATGTCGTCTCCTCGGTGGCGATTGTGGGGCCGTCCTCCTCGGCCGGCCCCACGCTCCGCGCGTCGACGATCTGCGCGCCGAAATCGCGGAGCAGGCGCCGGACCTCCGGATCACGGCCCGCGCGCTCGATGAGCTGCTGGCGCGACTCGGACGGAACAGACGGGGCCGCCGTGCTCGGCTCCGGCGGCGCCGCGCCGTCTGCGGCCCCCGAGATTCGGAGGGTGAGGTTCCGGCCGAGCGTCTCCGTGGCGATCCGCTCGATGGCCCGGGTGTTCTCGTCGTTCGCCAGCATCCGGCGGAGACCGTCGTCGCCGGCGCCGAACGCGATTCGCAGCGAGCCCCCGTCGACGACGACGGACGAGGCTTGGTCGAGCATCGCGCCGAGCATCGGCCGGGCGGCCGTCACCGCCGTGAGAAGCGCTCCGCGCAGATCGGCCTGAACGGGCGGGAACGAAGCCGCCGCCGGCTCATCAGTTTTTTTTTTTGGCGGCGGGGTCTGCGGCGCCGAAGGCAGCCGGGGCGGAACCTGCGTCGCCGGCTTGCCCGCCATCGGGGCTTTGCCCTCGAGCGACGCGAGGATCTCCTCGATCGGTCGTACCGAGCCGAGGCTCGCGATGCGGATCAGCGCGCCCTCGAAGAGGAATCGAGGCTGGCTCGAGCTCTTGAGCGGGTGCTCGAGCGCCGCGAGGATCTGGAAGATGCGCGTGAGGTCCTCGAGCGAAAGACCTTCCGCGGCGTCGCTCAGGATCGCGCTCTCTTCCGGCGCGCGCGCGAGGACGCCGCGGCCCTCGGGCCACGCCTGGACGAGCATGAGATCCCGCACCACGCCGATCAACTCGGCCCAGAAGTGAACGAAGTCGTGCCCCTCGTCGACGAGCGCGTCGAGCGCCTGGAGGAGCGCGCCCGGATCGTGACCGGCGAACCCACGGATGAACGTCGCGAGCAGATCCGTCCTGACCGAGCCCAGGACCTGCATGGCGTCGTCGTCACCCACCTCCGACCCGCAGAAGGCGAGCACCCGCTCGAGAACCGAAAGCGCATCGCGCATCGAGCCCTCACCGGCGCGCGCGACGCGGTCGAGGGTCCGGTCCGAGATCGTGACGCCTTCCGCATCCGCGATGCGGCGAAGGTGCTGCGAGACGTCCCGTGTCGAGACACGATGGAACTCGAAGACTTGGCACCGGGAGAGGATCGTGGGTAGGAGCTTCTGCATCTCGGTGGTCGCGAGGACGAACACCACCTGCGGTGGAGGCTCTTCGAGGGTCTTGAGCAGCGCGTTGAACGCCGCCTTGCTGAGCATGTGCGCTTCGTCGATGATCAGCACGCGGTAGCGGTCGCGCACGGGGGCGTACGACACGACCTCCTGCAGCTCGCGAATGTTGTCGACGCCGGTCCGCGACGCCGCGTCGAGCTCCATGACATCGAGCGAGCGGCCTTCGGTGATCTCAGTGCAGGAGACGCAGCGGTTGCACGGTGTCGCGGTCGGTCCTTCGGCGCAGTTCAGGCTCTTCGCCAGGATGCGCGCGACCGTGGTCTTGCCGGTGCCTCGGACGCCGGCGAAGACGTACGCATGGGCAATGCGCCTCGCCGTGAGCGCGTTCCGCAGGGTCCGGGCGACGTGCGCCTGACCCACCAGGTCGTCGAGAGTCTGGGGCCGCCACTTGCGCGCGAGAACCTGATACATGACGACCTCGAACTGATGGGGCCCAAGTTGTCCTGCGGCGCCTGCGCCGGTCCGCTTACCGTTGCTCCCTTCCGGGCCTGGCGGGGTTCGCGGTGACGCACCGCACAGGGCTCGGGCCCCGCAACCTAGCTATCGCCGTGACACGCGCCGGGTGGCGGAGAGAGAGGGATTCGAACCCTCGGTACGGTTTCCCGTACACACGCTTTCCAAGCGTGCACCTTCAGCCACTCGGTCATCTCTCCATGGCTCGGCGGCGAGCCTTACGTTCGATCGGGACCGGCCAACGCCGATCATGGACCGCCGACGATTCGGAACGATGGCGGAGAGGGTGGGATTCGAACCCACGTGCCTGGTCACCCAGACAAAGCGCTTTCGAGGCGCCCCCGTTACGGCCACTTCGGTACCTCTCCGAAACGCTTTCACCTTCATCCGCTTGCGCACCGACACGTCGCTCGCGGAAGAACTCCAACAGGAGAGAGGACGCCTCTTCCGCGAGGACGCCCCCTTCCGACTCGACACGATGATTGAACTCGGCTCCGAGCACACGCAACGTCTCGAGCCGGCCGACCGCCCCCACCTTGAAGTCCGTCGCTCCGTACACGAGCCTTCCGACCCGCGCGTGGATCGCCGTCCCGAGGCACATCAGGCACGGCTCGACCGTGCAGTAGAGCGTGGTCGCGACCAACCGGTAGTTGCCGAGGCGGTGCGCCGCATCGCGCATGGCGAGGACCTCGGCGTGAGCGGACGGGTCGTTGAGGGCGAGCGACGCGTTGTGACCCCGGCCGATGATCTCGCCGTCCGCCACGACGACCGCCCCGACGGGGACCTCTCCGGCGACGCGCGCAAGCCAGGCCTCGTCCAAGGCCGCCCGCATGAACCGCTCGTGCTCGACCGCGTTCATCCCGGTCTCCCCGACGACACACTTCGCCGCGCCATGGTCGGACCGGAGGGACTCGAACCCCCGACCTACTGGTTCGTAGCCAGTCGCTCTATCCAGCTGAGCTACGGTCCGTGGGGAGCCAGGCTAAGCAAAAAGAGGTCGTCGACCCAACAAAAAAACGAGCGCGGATCGTAGCACTCGGGTCTTTCCAAAGTCAACGCATCGCCTGCCCAGCCCAGGTTGCACCTCCAGCTTTCCTACCTATATTCGAGCCACGACAGGGCGGAAAAACAAGAAAGCTCCAAGGCTGCGCCAGTTTGGGGGTCGTCATGACGGATCAGACGGAAGGCAATCGCCGATTCTTCACGACGTCCGAGGTCGCGCGCTATTGCGCGGTGACCAACGACGGCGTGCTGAAGTGGATCAAGTCGGGAAAGCTCCGCGCGTTTTCGACCCCCGGCGGACACTACCGCGTCAGCGCAGAAGATTTTCGAGAATTCTTACAGAAATACGATATCCCGATCGACGAGGCGTTCTTCACGGGCTCGACGAAGGCGCGATCGGTTCTCGTCGTCGACGACGAGGCCGACATCCGGGAGATCGTGCGCCGCGTGCTCAAGGAGATGGAGCCGAACCTCCGCATCGAGGAGGCTTCCGACGGTTACGAAGCTGGAATCAAGATCGGCGCGATGCAGCCCGACCTCGTGATCATGGACGTGATGATGCCGCGGGTCGACGGTCTCTCGCTGTGCCGCTCGATTCGAGAGAACCCCGACACTCGCTCGATCAAGGTGCTCGCGATCACCGCCTTCCCCGAGCACGACGCCATTCGCAAGATGTACGACGCCGGTGCCGACCTCTGCCTGATGAAGCCGATCCAGTTCGAGCACTTCCGCCTCGAGGTGCTCCGCCTCCTCAACGAGGCGTCGCGGGGTCAAGCCGCCAGCGCCTGATCGGTCGCACCCAAAGATCGCTCGTCACGGCGGGCCGCCGACACCCCGCGCGGCGCCGCCCTTCCGTGTCGCGTCGGCGAAGTCGCTGAAATCGGCGCTCTCTTGACTTCATTCCTTTGCGATCTTGTTCGTTTCTCTTCTTGACACCGCAAAATACGCTGGGTATAAGTTCAGCGGTCCGGCACGGTTCATCACGACAGAAAAACGTTTCGCGACTCACTCGCTTCGCGCGCAGAACTCGATGAGGTTCAGACGTGAAGAGTGCATTTCATTTTCGTACGCTCGTCCTGCCGGCGCTCGCCGGCGCCTGTCTCCTCCTCGGTCCTGCCCGAGCGGAAGAGGGTGGCGCCAACTCCAGCGAAGACTACGTCCTCGGCGTCGAGGACCACCTTTCGATCTCGGTCTGGAATGAGCCCCAGCTCTCCAACGCCACCCGGGTGATCATCATCCGGCCCGACGGGAAGATCACCTTCCCGCTCGTCGGCGACATCCAGGCCGCCGGCCGCACCCCCAAACAGCTCACCGACGATCTGACGACGCAGCTCACCAAGAAGATCAAAGATCCCACCGTCACCGTGACGGTCGACGAGATCAACAGCTTCAAAGTGGCGGTCGTCGGCGAAGTGACGACGCAGGGTGTCCTCACGCTACGACGCCGGACGCGCCTCCTCGAAGCGATCGCGCTCTCCGGTGGGCTGTCCCAGTACGCGGACAAGTCGAACGTCGTACTCGTGCGCTTCGACAACGGCAAAGAGAACCGGACGCGAGTCGACTACCGGAAGGTCCTCTCGGGCGAGCGGCCCGAGCTGAACATGTTTCTGAAGCCCGGAGACATCCTCATTGTCAATTGACGAATGGTCCCAGCATGGGAGGCGCGGCCGGCTCCTGGTGCTGGCCTCCTTGATGTTCTCCATGTCCCGGGCGCGGGCGGCGGAGGTCGATTTCCGGCCGGTCTTGAGCTTCGGCCTGTTCCACGAGGGGAATGTCGCCGTGATCGGCGACACGTCCAGCGGCGATGACGCCGCAGCGATCTCAGTCGCGTTGCCGGTCGAGCGTCGCACGCCCAACTCGCAGCTTCGGTTCCGTTACGAGCCGACGTACGTCGCCTATCAGAACAACAGCGATCTCAATTATCTCGGCCAGCAGGCCCACCTGATGTACGGCCTCACCCCCTCGAAGACTTCGAGCTACTCGTTCGACCTCGACGCGGTGCGGACCGACCACCAGGGCGTCCGTTCGACGGACCCGCAGACGGCGGTCACGTTCGTCCCGCGGACGACGCAAACCAACGCGTCGGCGGTGATCCGCGGCGACCACACCGGGCGGCGCAACCTGATCGGCTGGGAGGTCCGGGCCAGCATGGACCGATTCTCCGCACCGAATGCCGTCGGCCATACGACCGCCGTCTCATGTACGGTCAGTGCCGACTGCGACGACGGCGACGTCTGCACGATCGATTCCTGCGTCAACAACGTCTGCCAGCACGGCTTGGATCAGAGCAACCCTGCCTGCCATCTCCAAGACAGCACGGGAGCGGGCGCCAGCGCCTCTTGGCGCTACGCCCTCACGGAGCGGAGCTCCCTTGGCCTCGGTCTCGATGCACAGGTGTATACGTTCGACGGCCTGCCGACGGCCTACGTGGAATCGCTCGGCGTCGTGGGTGCGCACACCTTCTCGCGCACCCTCTCGATGACGTACATCGCTGGGGCCGCCTTCGCCGGGTCCGGCAACGAAAGCGACACGGAGCCGGTGGGCGATGTCACATTGAGCCGCGCCACGAGTGAGACCACAACGCTCTCGGCCGGCGCTCGCCGATGGGTTTCCCAAGGGTCCGGAATCGGCGGGGCCTCCCTGGACCAGGGCGCGTACGTGAACTACGCCTACAGCCCCCTTCACCGCGGGGCGAACGGCGGGGTCACGGCAGGCTACTGGAAGCGCGATCCGCTTTCGATCTCGGCTTCGGCGAACGCGGTCAGCACCGACACGCTCAGCGCCAACCTCTACTTTGGTTGGAACTTCAACCAGTACCTTTCCCTGAACGCCAACTACGCCTATTCGGATCAAACATCCTCGCAGAACGCGCTCAACACCCAGTTCGGGAGCTACGGTGCCTATTTGCGTTGGTCGATTCTCGGCGACGTGCGCCGTACCTCCCACACGAAAGCGCAAGGGTCGCAGCAAGCGCCGCAGGGTGGAGAAAGGCCACAGCCATGACCTCGACCAAGGCGCCGCTTCGGTGCGCGGTCTTGGGCGGAGGGAATGGGATTCCCTCGGCCCTTCAGGGGCTCGCGGATCTCGCGGGTCGCGGTCTCCCGCTTGCCATCACGGCCATCGTTGCGACCGCCGACGACGGCGGCAGCTCAGGCCGGATTCGCCGGGACCACGGCGGGTTGCCGCCGGGGGATCTGCGCCGGTGCCTTCTCGCGCTCTCGCAGGCGGCCGACGGCCCGTTCGCCCGCCTGTTTCGCCATCGCTACTCCGGAGAGGGAGACCTCGCCGGACATTCTCTCGGGAATCTGCTCCTCACGGCGCTGGCCGAGCAGCACGGATCCTACGTCGCCGCGGTTGCCGCGGCCGGACGGATGCTCCAAGCGCGCGGACGTGTGCTGCCGGTGACCGAAGAGGCGCCGCGACTCGAAGGGGAGACGATCACCGGCGACCGGTTGTCGGGCGAGTCGCGGATCGGTTCCGCACCGGCGGCGATCCGCCGGCTCTGGTGCGAGCCGCAGGGTGTTCGTCCCGCCGACGGCGTGCTCCAGGCTCTTCACGAGGCGGACCTCGTGGTCATCGGGCCGGGAAGCCACTTCACGAGCGTTCTCGCGGTCCTGCTCGTCGATGGCGTGGCCGACGCGGTTCGAGCTTCGCACGCCGTCCGGATCTTGGTGGGTAATCTCATGACCCAGCCGGGCGAAACGCTCGGCATGTCGATGGCCGACCACCTCGAGGCGCTCGATCGCCACGTGGGTGCCGGACTCGTCGACACGGTCCTGCTGAATTCCACGCCGATTTCCGAGGCGAGGCTCCGGCCCTATGCGGAGCAGTCGGTTGAGCTGGTCACGCGGGAGGGTCTGGCGGGCCGGCGAGAACGGTTCATCGAGGCGCCGGTCGTGAACGATGACGGAAAGATCCGACACGATCCGGCGCGGTTGGCGGAGGCGCTCATCGGCATCGTGCTCGGCCGCGGCGAGCATCGCGGCAGGGTCGCAAGTGCTCGACCGCCCGACACTTGGGCCATTTGAGAAACGGGGGACGTCACATGGATTCGCGAGCCGAACGGCGATTCTTGGTCGGGGGAGACACAGACATGGAACAGAGCCGGGTGCGAGAAGACGAGATTCTCACGAGCGAGGAGGCGCGGCGCCTCCTGAAGATCGGAAGGACCAAGCTCTGGGATCTCACGAAGCGGAACATGATTCCGGCTTACCGCGTCGGGGAAGGCCGAACATCGGGACTCCGCTACAAGCGCTCCGAGATCCTCAGATGGCTGGATCAGAATCGGATTTGACTGCCAACGTCCAAAACCCGGTGAGCATTGGCGGCTGGCGGCTGGTCGCCCCATAACGATCAACGCTCCCTCGTTCCGTTCGTATGGTCGGCTATGCAAGCGAAGTACGGTCACGGCAAGCGTCTGCGCTCAATCCGCCACGCTGGCTAACTCCCTACCCCCTGGCAAGAACGAATAACCGCCCCCACGGTGGCCGCGAGCTTGTTGTTTCACGCGGCCGCCTGAGCGGACGACGCGGACGGTCATCGGACACCAAAATAGCGGATTGACGCGCGATCACGACTGGTATCGGCCGTGCTCTTCGTCGGTTCGTGCGCTGGCCGAAACATCCCGCAGAATCGGTACGTCATTCGCGGTTCCGTCCGCCGTTCTGCCAGTGGCCTGATTGCTCCGCGCATCGGGGACCGTCGAAGGGATTTCCGAAGGCGGGGACGTACCGCCTGAAAGATGACCCGACGCGGATCCCGCGGTACACATGCAAAGCCTGCGGTCGCACGTGCTCTCGCAAGACGTTCTCGGCGACCTACTACTTGAAACGGCCGGAGCTCCTCGGCCGAGTCGCTTCGGGCCTCGTCGCCGGCTCGGGCCACCGCCAGATCTCTCGCTCGGAGAAGTGTGCGAAGACGACCGTCAGTCGGATGGCCGATCGGCTCGGACGCCACGCGATCTTGTTTCACGCGCGCTGTCTTAGTGAGCTCGATCGGATTTCCGAGTCGATCGTCCACGACCACTTCGAGACGTTCATCGGGAGGCAGGACCAGGCACTCGGCATCGGGACCGCAGTCGGAGCCGACTCGTGGTTCATCTACGACATCGACCCGGCTCTTCACCTCGGGAGTGGAAGGCGGCCCGACCGGAAGCCGGTGACGCTGCTACGCCCGAACCAGGCGTACGTTCGCAGCATCCGCCGCACGATTCAGTCGCTTCTTCCGAAGGTTTCCGCCTCGGAGCGACTTCATTGCCGCGTCGACGGACGGGTCGACTACCCGGCCGCCGTCATGGGAACTCTCGCTTCGAGAGTCCGCTTGAGCGTCTACCCGAACCCGAAGCTGGGACCGACGGGGTCACCGCGATCCGCCGAAGCCATGCTCCGCGACGGGGCCATGTTCCCCGTCGATCAGCTGCACCAGCTCATCCGTCACACCTGATCACAAGCGCGAGACGATCGCATTCGGACGGCGGCTGGAGTCGATCATCGGACGGGCGAATTTCGTCGCTGTGTGGAAGAACTTCATCAAGCGACGAACCGAGAGGCGACCGGACCGCTCGACGCCTGCCATGCGCCTCGGACTCGCAAGTGAACGTTGGGAGTGGGACCGGATCCTCACCCCGCGGCTGTTCCCGGCGCGAGAGCAGCTCTCGAAGTCTGCCCGCGCGCTCTACTGGAGGCGCTGGACGCCCTCAATGCCGGCTCTCAGGCTCCGTCATGCCGCCTGAACTTACAAGAACTCACTCGAGCACGATCAACGGATCGGAGCAGTCCGGTTCTTGCTGACCACAAGACCAACAAGCTCGGGGCCACCGTGGGCGGAAGGGTTCGCGTGACGCGGTTCTGTCGGTTGGCGCTACCGGGCCCCCGACGTGAAGGTCACGACGCGGACCGTCTTGAGCACGATCCACAGGTCGAGCAACACGCTGGAGTTCTTGATGTAGAACAAGTCGTACTTCAGCTTCTCGAGGGCATCTTCCACCGTCGCGCCGTACTGGTAGCAGACCTGAGCCCATCCGGTGACGCCGGGGCGCACGACCATGCGCAGCGTGTAGTACGGGATCTGCTTCTCGAGCTGCTCCACGAAGTGCGCCCGTTCGGGGCGCGGTCCGACGAAGCTCATCTCTCCACGCAGGACGTTTATGAGCTGGGGCAGCTCGTCGAGACGCAGCTTGCGCAAGATTCGCCCGACGCGGCTGATACGGGAGTCGTTGTCGCCCGCCCAGGTCGGCCCGCTGTGCTTCTCGGCGTCCTCGGCCATCGACCGGAACTTGAGGATGTCGAATTCGCGCCCGTTCAGGCCCATGCGGCGCTGCCGGTAGATGACGGGACCCCGCGAGTCGAGACGGATCGCAATCGCGATCAAGAGCATCGCCGGAGCGGCAAGGAGCAACAGGAGGAGCGACAAGGTGATATCCATGGCCCGCTTCCGAAAACTGCGCCATGGCGATGTTTTGAAGCCGTCCGAGAAGATGAGCCACGACGGGAACATCCCCTCGATGTTGATCTTCCCGGTGGTGCGCTCGAAGAAGGAGGTGACGTCTTCGATCTCGACGCCGCGGAGGCGAAGCTCCATCAGCGTGCGGATCGGCAGCTTTCCGCGCTTCTCATCGAGAGCGACGAGGATCCGATCGACATGGGAGGCGCAATATTCGGACATGCCGTCGAAGCCGGTTTGAATCCGGGCGCCCATGACGACGACCTCGCCGACGCGGGCGCGGTCTTCGTCGGCGAACCCGACGAGCCGGTAGTCGCTGCGAAGATGCTCCGCGAGCCATCGGCCGGACTGCCGCGCGAGCTGTCCCGACCCGACGACGAGCACGCGCTCGCGGTACGCATCGAGAACCTCGAAATGCGTGGCGACATAGCGCCAGCCGGTCATCGTGATCGGGATCGCGAGTGCGCCCTGCACGAGCACCATGGGAAGGAGCGACCAACGGTACTGAGGGAATGCGGCCAGAGCGATGAGCACGGCAATTCCGCCGAGGCAGAGCGAGAGAACGATCATCACACCGATCTCGCGGCGGAGGCTCGGCTCGCCCCCGAGTAGCACTCGGCGCATGCCGATCACCGAGACGAGAAAGACGATGCCGACGCCAAGAAGGTACCCGCGGAGCTCCGCGTCGCCGCCGCCGCCCAAGAGCAGTTGTGAGTTGAGCGCGGCGAGCACCTGCGAGTTGAGAATCATGACCAACCACATCACGGCGGTCACAAGGAGGGCCTCGAACGCAAGAGACACCAGGATACGAGGCCTACCCAGCCTGATCAGACTCATCGTCTTAGAACTCCACCCCGAGCCAAAGCGAACTGGCGCGTCTCAGACCAAGTACAAGCGCATTGCGGTTATGTTCGACCGTACGTTCAAAGTTTACGAAGGTGACCGATCCAGGTCAACGAAATCTCCACGGCAAGGCGACGGTTAAGCTATTGTTATATTAATGACTTAGATGATGCTGTCGTGGTTGTCGGCAGCGCAGCCGATTACACGAATCATCGTTCGACCTGTCGTCACGCTACCCAAATCCCGCTTCGCCGTAGAGCGCCGAAATCAGCCGATCTCGTTCGTCGTTCGTCGTTCCTTCCGCTTGACCCGGTTCACGGTCAAAGGTATCAGTTAGCATGCGTCGACGTCAGCGGGCACGGAGTCAGAATCGTCCACAATGAGACACGTCAGTGGCGCGTCGTGGGCAGGGCGGCAAGCGTCAAACCCCTGGTCACGATTCGATGGCGGCGACGCTGTGACGGCGAGAAGATCGATCGAGCGGGCGGCACAGGCGCGAGGATGAATCGATGAGCTCCGGATCGAACGCGACCATCGTCCTCGAGGTGGTCGACAGGCTACGGAAGTCGTGGTGGACCGTCGTGGCCGGACTCTGCGTCGGGCTCGCGTGCTCTGTTGCGACCTTGCACTACCTTCCTCGCACGTTCAAGGCCAGCACGCTCATCTTCGTCGCCCCGCAATCGGTGCCGCAGGAATTCGTGCGCAGCACGGTCACCGACGACATGTCGATGCGTCTGCAGTCGCTCAAGGAGTCGGTGCTCAGCCGGCCGTACCTCGAACAGCTCGCCAACGATTACCTGGGCCACACGGACGATCCGGTGAAGCTCGAGATGCGCGTCAACGACATCCGTTCGCGCGTCGAGGTCGACGTCATCGGGGTCGCGATGAGTGGCTCTGGGAAGACCGGCGGCACCTTCCGCTTGAGCTACTACGACAGCGATTCGAAGCGCGCCGCCGCGATGGTCAACGCGCTGGCGGATTCTTATATCGCGCAAAACCTCTCGTCGCGGACCGCGCAGGCGGAAGGCACGACGAAGACGGTCGAAGGATTGGCCGGCGACGTCTCTGCGAGGCTCGAGGCGCAGCAAAAGCTGATCACCGAGTTCCGGCGCGAGCACCTCTACGAGATCGCGGACCAGCAGAACTCCAACGTGTCGCAACTCCAAGGCCGCCAGCAGGATCTCAACACGAACGCCGTCGCGCTGGCCGCCGCTCAAGACCGGCTTTCTTCGCTCAAGGCTCAACAGTCCGTGCTCAG
The DNA here is from genome assembly GCA_036275915.1 of Candidatus Polarisedimenticolaceae bacterium. Lineage (NCBI taxonomy): Bacteria > Pseudomonadati > Acidobacteriota > Candidatus Polarisedimenticolia > Candidatus Polarisedimenticolales > Candidatus Polarisedimenticolaceae > Candidatus Polarisedimenticolaceae bacterium. Next base: position 355,069 of record DASUCV010000011.1, read on the forward strand.
CCACTCGCCGGGGACTGCCTTGGAAGCGGATCCCCTGACGAAGGCCGAGGGCGAGCTGGTGAATCTCCGCAACAGGTACACGGATACCCATCCGGAAGTGATCGCGAAGCGCCATGAGATCGAGAACCTCAAGGCGCAGATGCCGGCGACCGGGACGACCCCCGGCGATGCGGCGGTGAGCCCGCTTCAGGCGGGAATTCGCTCTGCCGAGCGCGAGGTGCAGAGGCTGCAGGCCGACGAGCTTCAGATCAGAAAGGACATCGCGGAGTTCAAGCGTCGTCTCGAGGCGACGCCGAAGTACGAGGCGCAGCTCCAAGATCTGATGAAGGGGTATTCCGTCCTCGTCGAGCAGTACAACCGTCGCGCAGGAAGCGTCGAGGAAGCGCGGGGCGCGCAGAAGATAGAGGAGACTCAGAAGGGCGAGCGGTTCGAGGTGATCGAGAGGGCCTTGCCGCCTGCGATTCCCGTGCGCCCCGTCCCGATGATGATTTACGCGGCCGGTGCGATCGGTGGCCTCGTGCTCTTCGTCGGACCCCTCCTCGTCCTGGCACTTCTCGAGCCGCTCATCTCCTCCGAGACCGGGCTCCGCGAGGCCGCCGAGGTGCCGGTCTTGGTCGCCATTCCGCGCCTCATGACCGATGACCTCGCGCGGTCCCTTCGTGCCGGCCTGACACGCAACATCGCCGCATCCGCGGTCTCGGTCGTCATCCTGATCATCGCGTCGATCATGTACCGCTGAGTGCCGGAGGCCGCCGACGATGAAATTCCGATGGACGAGCGCCGAGGGCCGCAAGACGCCAGAGAAGGCCGAACAGCCGGCGGAGAAGCTGGCCGTCGGCGTTCCGCTCGCGCGCATCGTGCCGCGTAAGCTCATCGAGACGCCGGATCTCCTCTTCCGCGGTAATGCCACGTCGCCGGCTGCCGAGCGCTTCCGCCGCCTGAGAACCGTCCTCACGACGGACGTCGCCGCCGCGCCGCAGGTCATCATCGTCACCAGCGCCATACCGGGCGACGGGAAATCGTTCGTCGCGATGAACCTCGCGCTCGCATTCGCAGCCGACGGCGAAACCAGTACGCTGCTCATCGACGCCGACCTGCGGAGGCCCGCGCTCGACCGCTACATCACGCCCGAGCCCACGCTCGGCCTCTCGGACCTCCTGGAAGAGAAGGTCCCGCTCCAGCACACGGTCCTCCACCTCAAGGACACGTCGCTCGAAGTGCTGCCTGCCGGGAAGAGCGCGAAAGAGCCGGTCGAGCTTCTCGGCTCGCAGGTCTGCGCGAATCTTTTCGCGCAGCTCCGGACTCGCTACGAACGGATCATCGTGGACACCCCACCGGCGCTCCCGTTCACCGACGCGGACGTCATCGGACGGAACGCGGACGGCGCGCTCTTCGTCGTCCGGCAAGGCTCGACTCCGAAGAACCACTACCGTAGGGCCGTCGGGATGCTCACCTCGGTGCGTGTGCTCGGTTCCGTCCTCAACGATTCCACCTACTCCCTCGCCGATCGAGGCCATTACTACGACAAGTACTATCAGGCCTATTACAACCGCGACGGGAAAAAGTGAGCGCGGGCCCATGATGGGTCCGCTCGTCCATGACTTGCTCATCCGGTCGGCGGCCCACCATCCGGAGGCCCTTCTCGCCATCGACGGAACCGAGAGGGGGACGTACGGCGGGATCGACGACGCCTCCTCGCGCGTTGCGGCCGCGTTGGCCGAAGAAGGTGTCGCGCGCGGGGACCGCGTGGGCCTGGTGGCCGAGAATTCGATCGCGTACGTCGTCGCGTATTACGGGATTCTGAAAGCGGGCGCCATCGTGGTCGCGCTGAGCCCGGCGTCCGAGGGAGATACCCTTCGCGAGCCACTGAGCGATTGCGGCGCGAAGGTGGCGATCGTCGGACCGCGGCAACGGCGCGCCCTGGCCACGCTCGTCACGGCGCCGCACCTGGAGGCGATCTTCGCTCCCGGGGATCTTTGCGCCGCCGCCCGCTCCAGCGCGAGAGGGCCCAGACTGGTCGATCTCGATGCCGCGGTCGCGGTGTCGGAACCGCGACCGCCGCTGACCATCGGCGATCACGAGCGCGCCGCGATCGTCTACACCTCCGGTAGCACTCGGAAGCCACGGGGTGTCGTGCTTCGCCACGCGAACCTCGTCGCGAACATCAGGTCGATCGTCGCGTATCTCCGTCTGACCAAGGAGGATCGCGCTTTTGTCGTACTGCCCTTCCACTACGTCTATGGGAAGTCGATCCTCAATACCCACGTGGCTGTCGGAGCGTCGGTCGTTCTCGAGAACCAATTCCTCTACCCGCAGCGGGCGCTCGATCGTCTCGAGAGCGAGCGCGCGACGGGGCTCTCCGGCGTTCCGTCGACGTTCGCCATTCTGCTCAACAAGTCGAACTTCGCGTCGCGGCCCTGGCCCGACCTGCGGTATGTGACGCAGGCCGGCGGGGCGATGGCGCCCGAGCTGACCCGCCGGCTGATGGCGGCGCTTCCCGGCAAGCAGATCTTCATCATGTACGGTGCGACCGAAGCTGCCGCCAGGCTCTCGTATCTCGATCCACAGGCGTTGCCCCGCAAGGTCGGCAGCATCGGCAAAGCGATTCCGGGGGTCGAGCTGAAGATCCTCCGCGAGGACGGCACCGAGACGGAAGTGGGCGAGGTCGGCGAGATCGTGGCGCGGGGACCGAACCTCATGGAGGGATACTGGAACGACCCGGTCGAGACCGCGGCCGTGCTCGATACGCACGGTTATCACACCGGCGATCTCGGACGGCGCGATGACGAAGGAGACCTCTACGTCGTCGGCCGCAAGCGGGAGATGATCAAGTCGGGCGCCCACCGCATCTCACCGAAGGAGATCGAAGAGACGCTCGTGGAGCATCCGGCGGTGGACGAGGCGGCCGTGTTGGGGGTGGAGGACGAGATCCTGGGTGAGGCGATCATGGCATTCGTGACGCCGAGGCCGGGGACCGTGGACGCTCGATCCGACGTCCTGACCGACTGGTGCCGGCGGAAGCTCCCGCTTCACAAGGTCCCGGGGCGGATCGACATCGTCGCCGAGTTGCCCAGGAATGCTTCGGGCAAGATCGATAAGCTGGCCCTGGCCGTCGGGCTCTCGACCTCGGGAAGAGAGCGCGCGCGTTGAATTTCGATGGAACTGACTGCAGGAGGAGTGGATGACCGAGGAAGAGATGGTGCGGGCGTTCATCACGAAGAACTTCTTGTTCTCCGACGACGGCCGTCTTGGCGACGAGGATTCGCTGATGGACAAGGGGGTCTTAGATTCGACCGGTGTCCTTGAATTCGTCGGTTTCCTGGAAAGCACATACGGCCTCAAAGTGCTGGATGAAGAGTTGGTCCCCGACAATCTCGACTCGATCCGCAGCGCGGCTGCGTTCGTGCGCCGGAAGCTCCAAGGCCGAGCGACGGTGTCGGGAGCGTGATCCTTGACTGAGCGGAAGCTCAACGCATTCACCGTCGACGTCGAGGACTACTTCCAGGTCTCGGCGTTCGAAGCGCTGTTTCCGCGCGAGCAGTGGGGACAGGTGGAGTTGCGCGTCGACGCTGGCGTCAGGGCGCTGCTGGAGATCGCGGCCGAAGCCCAGGTCAAGGGAACCTTCTACATCTTGGGCTGGCTTGCGCGCCAGCGCCCGGACCTCGTGCGGGCCATCGCGGAGGCCGGACACGAAATCGGATGCCACAGTCTCGAGCATCGACTCGTCTACACGATGACGCCCGAAGCGTTTCGCAATGATTTGAGAGCGGCGCTCTCCGCCATCCGTGACGCTTGCGGTGTCGCATCGACGTTGTACCGAGCTCCGAGCTACTCGATCACCCCGGCGAGTCTCTGGGCGCTCGACATCCTGGCCGAGGAAGGGATCCTCATCGACAGCAGCATCTATCCGATCACGCACGATCGGTACGGGATGTCCGGTGCCCCGCTCGGCCCGTACCGACCGTTACGACATCAACCTCAGTTCGTCGAGTTCCCACCTTCCGCGGTCCGATTGTTCGGGGCAAACCTGCCTTGCGCCGGGGGTGGCTATTTGCGCGCGCTGCCACTGGCCCTCACGCGTACGGCCATCCGTCGCATCAACGGTGTCGAAGGGCGCGCTGCTCTGGTCTACGTGCACCCATGGGAGCTCGATCCCGGTCAACCTCGAGTTCCGGCGAAGACGCTCCAGAACCTGCGTCACCGACTGAACATCGGGAAGACAGCGGGCAGGTTGCGCCTTCTGCTTCGAGAGTTTCCCTTCGCTCCCCTGTCCACGGTGTTGTCGGGGCTGGGCGGCCCATCGGTCATCCCATTCCAGGACCTCGCGCCGTTCAAGGGTCTCGCGGGTGCCGGTAGCGCATTCGACCGGACGGAGAAGGCCTAGCTTCGTCACGTCTTCGTCTCGCGGTCAGCGGCGACTCGGGCTCCAGGCGACGATGCGTTCACCTCGAAGGAACCGGGTCCATGCCACGACGATGGAGGCGTTGACTTCCACGAAGTACCTCAGAAGGCGGCCGGGGCCCGTCTCGCCGAGTAACGGCACGGCGGCCGCGACAACAGCCCCGGCGTAGGCCATGAGCTGAAGGCCGAGAAGCAGCGCCGCGCTGAGAGACACGGGAGTGGCGAGAGCGCTGCCCACGAGCGTGACGATCAGGGCGAGTGGGACGGTCCACCGCCCGACCTTGTGGGATAGGAGCTGCCACGCGAATATCCCGTGGCGCAAAGGGTTCATGAGCTCGCGTTCGGCGAACAGGACCGTCAGGCCCCGGATGACGGTCCGCACCTTTCTATCGAATTCGCCGCCGCGGCGTGCCAGGTCCGTGTAGTACCCGTGGACGGCGTCGTCACTGACCGCTCGGTAGCCGAGGCGCACGGCGACGAGCGCGGTACGAAAGTCGCTCGCGAGCTGATCCGAGAAATCCACGCACACCGCGCGCCTTGCAGCGAACAACGAGCCGCTCAGGCCGACGAGAGACCCGACCCTCGATTCGAGGCTGCGGAGAGCCATCTCGTACCTGACGTAGAGCCCTTCTCCGGCGGGCGATCCGTCGTGTGTGACGAAGCGGTCGACCGAGCTCACCGCGCCCACCAGGGAATCCGAGAAAGGCCGAACGATCGCAGCGATGCCTCCTGGGTCGAGCAGGGTGCCGACGTCCGTGAAGACGAGGATCTCACCGCGGCTGCTCGAGACGGCCGCTTGCTGTGCGCGCTCCTTGCCGCCGCGTATCTCGAGGCGGACGAGGCGCACCCCTCGATTCCCATATTCGGTCTCGACGATCCGGTCCGTGCCATCCGTGGAAGCGTCGTCGGCCACGACGATCTCGAAGCGGTCACGCGGGTAGTCCTGATCGATCAGGTTGTCGAGCTTGCGCCGGATTCCTGAAGACCCGTTGTGGACGGTGACGATCACCGTGACCTCGGGAGAGGGAACGGTCACCGTCCGCACCGGTCGTCCGCGGAGACGGGCGAGGAATAAGAGAAGAAGGGGATAGCCGGCATAGACATAGGCAGTCCAGAGAACCCCTGCCCACGCAAGCCCTTCTGCCAATCGAATCCCCAAGGTGGCCTCCGGTTTGGCGAACATTACATTGATTGAGCGCCTTTCTGGGTGCTCCAAGGCTCGTGTGAGTGGCGAGGCGTGCCGAGGCACGTGTACAGCGGCTAAGCTCTTGCCGCGCAGACAGGCTCCGAGGCGAAGGACGGAGGTCGACGCCGTGCACGAGGTCATCCGGATGGAGAACGAGACGGCGCCATCCGAGAGCGTCATCCACGTTCTTCATCTTCGTGACACCGTGAGGATCTGCGGCCCAGGCAAGACGATTCTCGAAACCATCCGGAACAACCGGGACCCCGACATCCGTTACTCGGTCGGGGCGTTTGGCTCGTTCGATGGGAACTTGTTTCTTCAGGAGGCGTCGAATCTCTGTGAGACGTTTCGCCTCCCGGGAAATCGGACTCTCATGCCGCTGGCGGCCCTCGAATTGGCCCGGTGGATCCACCGCCACGGGGTATCGATCGTTCACGCGCACGATTTCAAGACCGATGCCGTGACGATCCTTGCCTCAGCGCTTTCGCACACGGTTCCCATCACGACGGTCCACGGATTCATCGTCCTGGGACCGAAATCGCGAATCTACGCCAAGGCCCATCTCTCGCTCCTCCGAAGGATGAAGCGGGTCTTTGTCGTTTCCGACGCCACCCGGCAATTCCTGCTTCGCCAGTCCATCGATGATCGAAACATCGATATTGTCCGGAACAGCATCGTCCTCGATGCTTATCCCTTTGGGTATCGCTCCGAGGCGCTCAAGGCGGGATCAGGCCTCCAGGCTTCCGACCTCGTGATCGGATGCATCGGACGACTCAGCGAAGAGAAGGGACAGCGAGTCCTTCTCGAGGCCTTTCCGAAAGTTCTCGAGCGCGTGCCGGCAGCGCGTCTCGCATTCGCAGGGGACGGCCCTGACGAGCGATACCTCCGCGATCGGGTGACGGCGCTCGGGCTCGAGCCCGTGGTCCATTTCTTGGGGCACCGCAACGAAATCCGCGAGGTATTCGGCGGCCTCGATCTCCTGGTGCTCAGCTCCTTCACCGAAGGATTGCCGAACGTGGTGCTGGAGGCGATGGCTCTGGGAGTCCCCGTGGTGGCGACTGCCGTAGGCGGGACTCCCGAGTTGGTTCGCAATGGAGAGACAGGGTGGCTCGTGCCTTCGGGCGATGCCGAGGCACTCGCAACGGCGATCTCTGATGCGCTCAGGCGACGCGGCGACGCGAAGGACAGGGCGATGGCGGCCAGGCGGCACGTCGAAGCGAAGTTCGACATGTCGATGCTCATCCATCGGACACATGCGATCTACCGCGACATGTTGGCAAGTCGGGCTCGGAAGACCGCCGAGGTGGAAACGGCCTCTCCCGGTGGCTCTGAGGGTCCGAGGGCATGAGGGGTCCAAACACGACGGTGATGGGCTCGACTGCGTCGAAGCCGGCCGCGCGGGGAAACGGCGATGGAGCTCGACAAACGCCCACCGCTCGCGCGACGGGCTATGGCGCCTGCCTGCTCTATCTGATCGTCGACTTCGGCAGGCCGATGGACTGGATCCCGGCCCTGGAGTATCTGCGACTCGGGATGGTCGCCGCGTTCTGGGGCTTCGCCGCGTCGATCAGCTCTCGTAAGCGACCGATTCCCAAACCCATGTGGTACATGATCGCATTCCTCCTGGCGATGGCCTGGGGCGTCCCCTGGGCGAAGAACAACGCGTGGGCATTCTGGGGATTCGAAGAACACGCCATTTTCATCCTCGGGTGTGTGCTGCCCCTCGCGGTGCTTCCGGGCAACGTCGACTCCGTGCGTAAGTTGATGACTTTCTATTTCTTCCTGCATGTCCCGATGGCGATCCACGGGCTCATGTATGAGGGCACCGGGGCAGGGGGATGGATCGCCGACGAAAACGACCTGGCCCTCGGATTGAATGCGGCCCTCGGGGTGGGGATGTATCTCGCGATGGAGGCTCAGAGCGCGGGACGCAGGTTCCTCATCCTCGCGTCCATGGCGGTCATGGTGACCGGCGTCGTTTCCACGATTTCCCGGGGGGGGTTCGTCGGACTCGCGACCATGGGCGCCTACCTTGTCGTGTTCAGTCCCAAACGTGGCGTCGCGCTCGCCGCGGTCGCCGGGTTCGCCATCGTGCTGGTCCTTTTCGCAGGGCCGACGTTCTGGCACGAGGTAGATTCCATCAAGACTGCCGACCAGGTCGGTGATACGGGCGAGGAGCGGCTCTACTACTGGGGACTTGGCTGGAAGATGTTTCTCGATAATCCGGTCATCGGGGTTGGAACGCGAAACTTCCCGATCCAGGTATACATGTACGAAGACAAGCGCCGCGCTCAGAATGGCGACCATGCGTGGGGGCGCGCCGCCCATTCGTTTCCCATCACGCTTCTCGCGGAGCACGGCCTCGTCGGAACATCGTTGGTTCTTCTGATGCTCGGCTGGGTTGTCAAGGCCCATCGACGGCTGCTTCGAGCGTGGAAGGAAGCACCGACGGATCCTCGCCGGCGATCCAGCGCGCTCTTGGGATCTGGAATCGTCGCAGGCCTGGTTGGGTTCATGGTGTCGAGTATTTTTCTGTCGTCCCTCTATTACCCCATCGTCTGGGTCCTCGTAGCTCTATTCGCGTCACTGGACGCGGTTTCCGGAACCGAGCGGGAGAGCGAGCTTGCAGCGGCGTCGTGAGGAAGTTCCGTTCGGACGGTTGCTGTCTGCCTCGCGGTTTCGGGGACGACGATGATCCGAATGAAATCCATCTTCAAGGAGGCCGTCGGGCACTCCGTCATTTACGGTCTCGGCATCCTTCTCAACCGATTCGTCGGCTTTCTGATGGTCCCGGTCTACACGCATTACCTGAAGCCGTCGGAATACGGCACGATCGACATGGTCGTGCTCACGGCGGATCTGCTGGCCACGTTCTTTTCGATGCAGATGAGCGGCGCAATCTTGCGCTTCTACTACGACAAGGAAAGCAACAACGACGTCTCGAAGGTGATGGGTTCGGGCTTCGTGCTCTCCGCGGCGGCCAGCAGCGCTTTGCTCGCGGTCGGTTGGCTGCTCTCGCCGGCGCTGGCGATCGTTCTGTTGGGGGGATCCGAAAGCGCGGGGTATTTTCGAATCGTCTTCCTGACGACCGCGGCCTCCGGCATTGTCGAAGCGGCGCTGATCCGGTACAGGGCGGCGAAACAACCAGCGCGATTCGTCGCTTGGACGCTCGTCTCGACGACGCTCGGTCTGAGCCTGAACATCTACCTCGTCGTCTTTCGGCATCTGGGCATCTACGGGGTTCTCTACAGTGGTGTCATCACCCAGTCGATCATGGCGGTGATGCTGACGGTCGTGACCTGGCGTTCGACGGGATTCGGCTACGACAAGGCACTCGCGAGAAGGATGTTCGGCTACGCGTTCCCCCTCGCGTTCAATGGCTTGGGCAGTTTCGCCTTACAGTTCGGCGATCGTTATGTGCTGCGAATCTTCTCGGGACTGACCGAGATCGGAATCTACGGTCTCGCTTACAAACTGGCGCTCGGACTCGGTTCGATGCTGACGGGCCCCTTTTCGACGTATTGGGCGACGAAGGGCTTCGAGCTGCACGAGGATGGAGAGTACGGTCCCGTCAAGGATGTCTTCCGGTATTTCATGGTCGTTTGGTGCTGTGCCGGGACCTCGCTCGCTCTCTTCGCCGTCGATATCGTGAAGCTGATCGCCGCCCCCGAGTACGCCAGGGCCGGAGGGATGGTCCCGGTGCTCTTGCTCGGGATGTTCTGCTTGGCGATATCGCAGTTCGTCGTGCAGGTGCTGTTGAACGTCAAGCGCACCGGCCTCATCGCACGTAATCGGATCATCGCGGCCGTCACGAACGTTGCGGCGAATTTCGCGCTGATCCCGTTTCTCGGCGGGCACGGGGCTGCCATTGCCACCGCGTTGACCTATCTTCTCTCCGCTGTCCTCAATCTTGTCGATAGCAACAGGTTCGTGCGCGTCGGTTACGAGTGGGGAAAGGTGATCCGAATGGTCGCGATGTCCTCGGCGATCGTGTGGGCCGGCGGCTGGGGATTGCCAATGGTGGGAGTGGATCACGTGGCCGTCCGCGTCGCGCTGATGCTGCTGTGGTTCCCGGGGCTCGTCGTCATCGGGACGCTGACACGGGAGGAGGCACGCGAAGCGGTTGCTCTCGTCGGTCGCCAGATCGCCAGCGTCCGCGCGAGATTGGGAGGCGGCCGCGCCGAAGCCGACACAAGCGCGAGTGAATCATGAGCGACATCAAAGAAACCCTCTTTCTGGCGAGCCCGCACGCGGTCCGGACGGCCGCATTCAATGTGTACGCCTTCTACTTGCGATGGCTGCGCGAGGGGCGTGAGCTCGCCGAATGCCTGGAAGTTCTCGACCGGTTGGACCGGGCGGATCGGGCCTCGGTGGATGCCTTTCAGCTCACCAGGATCAACGACCTCTTGAAGTGGGCCAGGACGCGCGTTCCGTACGTCGCCGAAGAGGCCGAGACAGAACGAAAGCTGCCGGAGAGAATCGAATCCCTCTCGGATCTTGCCACGCTCCCCTCGTGCTCAAAGCCGTCCGTGCGGGCCGCAGGCACTGCGATGTTCGCTCGCGGCATCCGGCTCTACCCCGGCCGAACGAGCGGAAGCACGGGAAGCCCGCTCCAGCTGCGGTACGACCGGCGACAGCGCGTGTGGAGCCGGGCCGCTGAGAAGCTCGTGCGGTTACGGGCGGGCCTGCGTCTCGATGAGCGAGTCGCCGTGATCTGGGGCAGGAGGCTCGCGCCGCGCGCTCGGACGCGGCCACCATTCTGGATGGTGAACCTGCCCGACAGAGAGCTGTGGTTGTCTGCGTTCCACCTCTCACCCGCGACCGCCCAGCAGTATCTGGAGCGGATCAGCGAGTTCGGAGCGGTTGCGCTGGAGACCTACCCGACGGTCGCCTACGTACTCGCTCTCCAGGCCAGACGTTTGAACCTGCCCGTACGTCTTCGGCGGGTGCTGACGACCACCGAGACCCTCTTCCCGTTCCAGCGGGACATCATCCAGGAGACGTTTCAGGCCGAAGTTTTCGACTACTACGGATGTGCCGAGCGTGTTGCCTTCGCGATGGAGTGTGGCAAACACGACGGGCTCCATCTCGTCGAGGGGTTCGGCTACGTCGAGCCGGATCGCGGCCAAGCGGGCGACGCCCCCAAGGGGATCGTGGCGACGGGCCTGACCAATCGTGGCATGCCCCTGTTCCGGTACCTGATCGCGGATGATACCCACGTGATCGATGCGCCTTGCGCGTGCGGCCTGACAAGCCGGCGATTGGCACCGGTGAGGAGCAAGTGCGAGGACATGTTGGTGACGCCGGAAGGCCGCTTCGTCAGCCCGGCGATCTTGACGCACCCTTTCAAGCCGCTGAAGGGCGTCATTCGCTCGCAGATCGTCCAGGAGACGATTTCGTCCGTCATCGTTCGCCTCGAGGCGAACGAAGCATTCGATGCCGAACAAGAGCGTTCTCTTCTCGCCGCGCTACGGGAGAGGATGGGCGACTCGGTCTCGATCACACTCAAGAGGGAAGAGAGGATCGAGCACGAAGCGAGCGGTAAGTTCCGCTGGGTGATTTGTAGAGTGCGAGGCGACCATCAAGTCGGCGAGAAAGCGCTTCGATAGGATGACGACCTCAGGCGACATGCGGTGAGAATCCTCTGGATCGGTCATTTCGTTCCCTGGCCGCTTCGCGGCGGATCCCTCATTCGCAGCCACCACCTCGTGCGGGAAGCATGTCGCGGAAACGAATTGTCGTTCGTCGGCCTGAACCAGCGTGCACTGCTCGGTAGCCGGGAACAGATCGAGGAGGCGAGGCAAGAGCTGGCGAAGCACTGCTCCCGCGTCGCCATCCTGCCGATGGAGAGTGAGCGCTGGCCGCTGGCACAGGAGCGCGCAGCGTTGAGAAGCCTGATTACGGGAAGCTACGACGAGGCGTGGATGGCCTCGAAAGGCATGCGCCGTACGATCCGTGAGGAACAGGGCACATTCCAGCCGGACGTCGTGCACTTCGATACGGTCGGGCTGGCGCAGTACTTGGACGAGATGAATCACGAGGGACGGGTGCTGAACCACCACAACATCGAATCGCAGATGATGTCCCGTCGGGCGGACAACGAGTCATCGAGTCCGAAGCGGAGGGTTCTCGCGCTTCAGGCCCGGCGACTCCTCAACCTCGAGAGGCGGACCGCCTCGAGCTTCGACGCCCACCTCACGGTGTCGGATCTCGACGCGACGCGTCTCCGTGAGGTTGCTCCCGGGGCAAGCGTGGTGGTCGTGCCCAATGGGGTCGACGTCGATTACTTCGCGCCACGGCACGTCGATCGACAGAACCGCACGCCCTCGCTCGTGTTCGTTGGAGGGCTGAACTGGTATCCCAACAGCCGAGCGGTCCGATGGTTTCTGGACGAGATTTACCCGCGCATTCGCGCGCGGGTCCCTGCGTGCGTTCTCACGGTCGTGGGAAAGGATCCGCCGGCCGACATCGCTCGCGCAGCAGAAGCGATCGGCGCCGTTCGGCTCACCGGCGAGGTGGACGACATTCGTCCTTTCGTATCCGAGTCCGACGTCTACGTCTGCCCCATGCAAGATGGCGGCGGCACGCGCCTGAAGATTCTGGACGCGCTCGCGCAGGGGAAGCCGCTCGTCGCCACCCGGATGGCCGTGGAGGGCATTCCTCTGCAGGACGGCGTACACGCGCTCTTGGCGGACGAGCCGGTGGCGTTCGCAGAAGCGGTGGTGAAACTCCTCGAGGACCGGGATCGAGCGCGGTCTCTGGCCGATGCAGGGCGTGACTTCGTCGTCCAGCGGTTCGGCTGGCCGCACATCGGGGAGCGTCTGAGGATGGCGTACGACGCGGCGCTCCGCGCGAGTCGTGATCGAGGCAGGGCGTTGCCGTAATGGCTCGCGTCGGGCTACAGTCCACGCGCCAAATCATTCTCGAGACCCCGTCATGACGATTCGCGCAAAGCACCTTGCGTTGTCATTGCTGCCGGAGCGATTGTTGCTCGGTATCAAGAAGCGGCATTACGCCCGCACGTTGAGGACGTTCTCACATCTCGAAGAAAGGGATCTCGAGATCGTTTCGAGGCTGGTCAAAGAAGGGGATCAGGTCGTCGACATCGGCGCGAACGTCGGGGCCTACACGAAGTGCCTTTCGGAATTCGTCGGTGAGACGGGTCATGTGCTCAGCATCGAGCCGGTCCAGCCGACCTTCTTCATCTTGGAATACTGCGTGAAGGCGCTTCGTCTCCAAAACGTTCAGATTTGCAACCGAGCGATCTCGGATGCGGCGGCGACTCTGACGATGGAGGTTCCCCCCTACGACGAGGGCGGGGAGAACTTTTACCAGGCAAGGATCGTGACGGATGCACCGTCTTCTTCCCTCAGGCGAGTCCATGTGGAGGCGGTAACGCTGGATTCGCTCGTGTCCTCCCTCGGCCGTCCACCCTCGTTCGTGAAGTGCGACGTCGAGGGGCACGAGCTGAGCTGCATTCGAGGGGCGACCGAAACGATTGGACGCAGCAGGCCGGCATGGCTGATCGAAGTCTCGGGGGATCCCGATGCGCAGGATTCCGCGGCCGCCGCGCTGGTGGGTGTCTTGAAGGAGAGCGGTTATGAGATGTTCTGGTTCGATGGAACCGCCCTGCGGAAGCGCGGGCGCGGCGATCGGAGCGTGAACTACTTCTTCCTGACACCGCAACACTTACGGTCGCTCCGCGAAAAGAACACGGTGATACGGGATCCCCTTTCGGCGACCAACTCTTAGTGAGCGGCGGCCGTCGCGCGGTCTACGCGCAGCCTAGAATCGTCCCAGGAACTAAGTTGTCTCCCGACAAAATGTTGCGCGGCGGACGCCGTTCGGCGTAGAGGTTCCGACATGTGCGGGATTGTCGCTACGTTCAACAAGGATCGCGGGCGCCCCGTGGATCCGACCCGGCTTGCCGCGATGACGGAAATCCTGAGGCACCGCGGACCGGACCAGGGCGCGATCCTCGTGGACGGTCCGATAGGTCTCGGCCATCGCCGCCTTTCGGTTCTCGATCTTGAGCTCGGCCTTCAACCGATGGCGGGGCCTTCGGGTGCGACCTGGATCGCCTACAACGGCGAGGTCTACAACTATAGAGAGATCCGAAAGGAGCTCGTCAGCAGGGGCGTTCGATTCAAGACCACGTCCGATACCGAAGTCGTGCTTGCGAGCTACGAGGTGTTCGGCCTCGAGTTTGTCGACCGTCTGAATGGAATGTTCGCGTTCGCGATTCTCGACCAGCGCAACGGCTCTCTCGTTCTTGGGCGCGATCGCCTCGGGATCAAGCCGCTCTACGTCTGGGACGGTCCCGAAACGTTGATCGCAGCGTCGGAGATCAAGGCGATCCTCCTCCACCCAGGTGCGCCGAACCGACCGCGGGAGGAGGCGCTGGCCGAGTACGTCGCGTTCCGGCAGCTCAGTGGATATCGGACGATGTTCGACGGGATCGAGGCGATGACGCCGGGGAGTCTCAGGGTGCTTGGGCCCGACGGGTCGAAGGTGATCCGATACTGGAGTCCCGGCGCGGTGGCCGATCCGAGCGTTTCCACGACGCCGCAGCGTTCCGCGACCGACTTCCGCTCGCTGATCGAAAGCTCGGTCGAAATGCAGCTCGTTTCCGACGTGCCGCTCGGGACCTTCAACAGCGGCGGCCTCGACTCGAGCGTGGTGACCGCTCTCGCGAAGCGTCACGTGCCGGGGATCCTGCGCTCATTCTCGGTCGGGTTCGCGGAGGAATCCTACGACGAGCGTCCGCACGCCCGAAGGTTGGCGTCGCACGTCGGAGCGGTGCAGGAAGAGATCGTCGGAGACCCACAGGAGTTCGCACGCGATCTTCCGCTGTCGATCTGGCACCACGACGAGCCCCTGAATCACGCCAACTCCGTATTCATTGCACTGCTCAGTCGGTTCGCCAAGGAGAAGGTCACGGTCGTGCTGACCGGGGAAGGGTCCGACGAGCTGTTCGGTGGGTATCCGCGGTATCGCCTTGTGAGGGGTCTCGAGAAGATCCGGCGCTGGGGCACTGGCCTCGAGCGGCTGGTCGCACTGCCGCTCGTATTCTCCCGGGGGCGCAAAGCCGACCTGATTCGGTCGTCCCTCGGACGGTCCGACGCGCACCTCCTCGCCGACAACGCCCGGTACACCCCCGACCTCGACGTTCATGCGGTCTGCGGCGGGACCGCTCTCGGGGAGCGAATGTCGCGCGCGCCGAACGGCAGGGATCTCATGACCCGGCTCCGAGTTTTCGAGATCGAGACGTATCTTCACAACGTTCTCGAGCGCATGGACAAGATGACCATGTCGGCGGGCTTGGAGGCGAGAGTCCCATTCCTCGATCACCGAATCGTCGAGTTCGCGTTGAGGTTACCGACGCCGGTGTTGATGCCGTTCCTCAGAAACAAGGCCGTGGTTCGCGATGCCGCGGCGGCGCTCGTGCCGCCGACGAACGTGAGCCGCTCGAAGTCAGGGTTCGGTGTGCCGGTTGGCGAGTGGATGCGGGGAAACGGCTCGCTCTCCCACCTCTTGGAGATGCTCTGCGAGCCTCGAACACTCGAAAGGGGCTGGTGGGATCGGGCAGCGCTTCTGAGGATCGTTGAGGAGCATCGCTCGGGAGTGGATCATTCCGAGGTCCTTTGGTCGCTCGCCAATTGCGAGTTGTGGGCCAGGTTGATGCTCGAAGGGGAAGGAAGAGGCATCCGGCTGACTCGAGTGCCCGACGGGATCCCCGTGGCCGCCCACGGCGTCGTCGTCCCCCAGACCTGAGACGATGGCCTTTCGCCTCATTCCGCCAGTCGCCGTTCCGGCCGGGAGGATGGGCGTCTTGCGCCATCTGATGCGCGCGGGCCCCGATTCATGCCGCGAATTGGCGGAGGCGATCGCGCGCTCGACGGATGCATCGCATGTCTCGCTCCACGGGAGCGGGAAGGCTGCTCTCGCGAGCGTTCTGCGGGACGTCGTTCGCGGCCGCGCGGGAGACGTCCTGGTTCCGGCCTACACGTGCTGGAGCGTCCCCGCGGCGGTTGTGAGCGCAGGCTTGAGGGTCCGGACGGTGGACGTTGACCCGGACTCTCTGGACTTCGACCAGGCGTCTCTCGATCGCGTGAATTCAGAAGGTCTCGTGGCGGTGGTCGGAGCGCATCTGTTCGCACGCTCGTGCGATATGCAGCGAGTCGTCGATCGCTTCGGCGGAAACGTGGCCGTCATCGAAGATGCCGCCCAGGCGTGGCCCGAACGCATCAATACCGGGGCCCACGCAACGGTGCTTTCGTTCGCGAGGGGAAAGCCTTTGCCGCTTGGGGGCGGTGGGGCGATCCTTCGCCGTGGCACGTCGATACCGAGTGCGAGCACGACCCGGCCCGGTGGGTGGATTCGGGCGGCCGAGCTCGTTGCCACCGACATCATGGCGCGACCATTGTGGTATCGGATTCCCTCGGCGATCCCGTGGCTCGGCATCGGTACGACCGAGTACGATCCCGGGTTCGATCGCACGAGGAAGTTCCATGACTGGCAAGGGGCGCTTGGCACGGATCTCCTGGCGAGCTTGGGAGAATTGTCGCAGGCGAGGAGCCGAGCCGCTGCCCGAATCGGGCAGGCCGCGTCGTCGTGCCAAGGATGGCGCCTTCCCGCGCCGGCGCTGGGTGAGGGCCCCATCCGTTGTCCCGTACTCGCGCCATCGAGGCTGGAGCGTGACCGCGTCATCAAAGAGCTCCGACGGCTCGGTGTGTCGGCGAGTCCGATGTACCCCGGCACGATTCTCGACATCCCCGCGATCGCGCCACACCTGGCGAATCCCGCTGAACGAGCGCCGGGGGCACGAACGCTCGCCGATCGACTTCTGACGCTTCCCGTCTACCCGGGGCTCCGAGAGCAAGACCTGCAGAGGATCTGTTCCGCCTTCGTCGAAGCCGCGAATGCGCGGGCATCCGCCTAGGGCTCGTTGCGACATGCGATCAGCCGACATTGAAGTCGCAGGTGCGCGTGGAAGCGGGAAGCCCGCGAAGCGGGTCATGATGATCTGTTACTACTTCCCGCCGCTGCGCGCCTCGGGCAGTAGCCGAAGCCTTCACTTCTCCTTGCGTCTCGCCGAGATGGGGTGGAGTCCGACGATCCTGACGGTCGAAGACTCCAAAGACTCATGGACGGAGACGGGCGAGGTGGTGCCCGAGGGCCTGACGATCGTCCGGACACCGGAGTGGAATCTCTCCCGGACGGTCGACGTTCTCCACGGCGCCACCCGTCGTCTGCTCAAGGTTGCCGGTGTCGATCTGACCCGAAATTACTACAGGCAGATGCTGTGCATGCCCGATCCGCAGATCGCATGGTGGTCAACCGCACGAGGATTGAGACTGGCGAGAGAATGTGACGCCGTGTACGCGAGTTGTTCGCCTTTCAGCTCGGCGGTCAGTGGCGCGTTGATCAAGAGGCTTACGGGCAAACCGCTCGTTCTCGACTTCCGCGACACGTGGTATCTCAACCCCAACAGTAACGATATTGCCCCCCGTGAATCGATGATCCGACGCCTCGAGCGCTTCGCGGTTTCCGCATGTGACCGGCTCGTGGTGAACACCCGCGGCGCGGAATCGTTGTACCGACGGCGTTACCCGGAGTGGGGGCAAAAGGTGGTAGCGATTCCCAACGGCTATGACCGCCTCGACGTGGCGCCCAAGCGCAGTCGCTCCGGTCGAGATCCCTTCGTGATCATGCACGTCGGGACGTTCTACGGTTCCCGCGGACCAGACACCCTGCTCGAAGCGCTCGCCCAGCTGGACGACCCCACAATAGAATTCGTTCAGGTCGGAGCGCCCTTCGAGACGAAACACCTGTCCAACGTGACGGTCAAGAATGCTGGGAACCTGCCGAGGGAAGAGGCGCTCGAGCTCATGAAGACCGCGTCACTCCTCTATCTCAAGCAAGGGTGGGAAGAAAAGGTCCGGGAGTACACGGCGGTTGCGGCGAAGACCTATGAGTACTTGGCGACCGGCCTGCCGATTCTCGCCGAGTGTCCGCCGGGTGACAATGCAGACATCGTTCGAGAGTACGCGGCGGATCCGTACGTCGTCACCTCCCGAAATGTCGCCGATGTGAAGGCCGCGATCGTGAAGGCCCGCGCGGAGAGCGAGGACGCCGCGCCCAAGATCACGGCTGCGTTCGTGCGTGATTTCGACCGAAGCCGATTGACCGCGAAACTCGCGGAAGTGCTCGACGAGGTCACACAGTCATGTTGAGCGAGCTACGAGATCTGGCGGCGCTCACATTTCACCGCGCTCGCGCTGAGGCCCTCTTCGCGGGAGGGTGGACGACGCGTGAGTTGAATCGACGCCGTGGCCAGGTCGCCATCCTCATGTACCACCGCGTGCTCTCCGATCAGGAATCGGCCGCGGGCGTCCTGCCCGGAATGTATGTTCGGGCATCGACGTTTGCGCGACAGGTCGCATGGGTCAAGGAGCGGTGGCCGATCCGGACCCTTGGCGAAGTCATCGCTCACCCGCCGGACCTCGATGCGTCGCCCGCGGTGGTCCTGACGTTCGACGATGGCTGGCGCGACAATCTCGTGCACGCGTGGCCGGTGCTGCGAGATCACGGCGTTCGCGCCACGATCTTCCTCGTCAAGGAATGGGTAGCCGCCGGTTCGAACTCCCACGGCGAGTTTCTCGGCCCCAAGGATGTCAAGATGCTCGCCACCGAAGGGATGGAATTCGGCGCGCACACCGCGACACACGCGAAGCTCGACAGAGTGGACCTCGGCTCCGCGGAAGTCGAGATGAGATCATCCAAAGCAGCGGTCGAGGACTGGAGCGGGCGTCCGTGTGAACTCTTCGCTTACCCTCTCGGTCTTCACAATCTCGAGGCGGCTACCCTCGCGGGCAGCATCTTCCGTGCGAGCGTCATGGCGGGAGGAGGCTGGTGGTCTCCGGGGTCGGATCCCGCCCTTACTCCGAGGATCAACGTGCATCAGAACATGTCGTCGACGACATCGATGTTCGCGGCCACTCTCGCGTTGGCCGAAAGGAAGCCGAAGTGAGCGGCTCGCCGTCTTCCGCGGCAGGGATCGCATCGGCGCGCCCGGTCCGCGTCGGCCACCTCGTCTACTGCCGAATTCTCGGTGGTTCCGAGGCGGTGGCGGCGGAGATCTGCAGGGGGCTCGATTCTCGCTCCTACGCGGCATCCGTGGTTTCGATGGTCGACGGCCCCGGGGTGCTGCCGAGGTACTTGGAGGAGAAGGGGGTTGCGTTCCATCGGCTGAGAAACTTCGGGTTCCGGAGGCGGCTGAATCCTCTCTATCTTGCCGCGAAGCTCAGGCGACTTCGCTTCGACGTTCTCCATGTGCACCACGTTCCGCTGTTCGCGGACGTCTACCGGGCGGCCCGCCTTGCCGGCGTCTCGGTCATTGGCTGCACGGAGCATGCGAAGCTCTCGATCTCTCGTTCCGCAATCCTCCAGAACGAGGTTCGTCGAGCGGCACACGTCGCGGATTTCTTCGTCACCGTCTCGGAAGACTTGAAACGCTACTTTGTCGATGACTTGTCGGTTCGTCCTGAGTCGATCGAAGTCATCCCGAACGGTGTCGATGTCGGTCTCTTTCACCCGGGCGCTGCACCATCAGATGTGGGCAATGACGCGGACGGACGCAGGCTGATCACCGTCGGGCGACTCACAGAGGCGAAGGACCATTCCAACCTCATCGCCGCGGTCGATCTCCTGAGGCAAGCCGGAGAGTCCGTCCAGCTGGTCATCGTCGGTGACGGAGAGCTCCGGGCGTCGCTGGAGGCGGAGATCGCGCGACGGAACCTCGGAGCGTTTGTGACGCTTGCCGGCGCGCGAACCGATCCGCAACGGTTTCTCCGAGAAGCCGACATCTTCGTGCTGTCATCAGCGCGGGAAGGGTTTCCGGTCGTGATTTTGGAAGCGATGGCTTCTGGGCTCGCCGTCGTCTCGACCGATGTCGGAGGCATTTCGGAGGTATTGAAGACCGACGAGAATGGACTCCTGGTCAGGCCCGGGGATCCCGCAGCTCTCGCCGCTGCGGTTCGTCGTCTGCTGAGCGATTCCGCACTCCGCTCGTCGCTCGGAACGCGGGCACGGGAAACCGTCGTGAACCGGTTCTCGCTCCGCAGCTCGGTCGAGCGTTACGAGAAGCTCTACGAAGGCGCGCTTGCGGGGAGAGTCCGTTGACGCGGGTCATGCGCACCGTATCCGCCGCGATCTTCCGGGTCCGTAAACCGGGCGTCGTGCGGATCGTCCGGGAGCTCGAGGCGCGGCAGTGGTGGCCGAGGCAGAAGCTGGCGGAGCTCGAGGACCGGCGGACCCGTGATCTGGCGACATTCGCAGCGACGAAGATCAGCTATTACCGAGACCTGTTCGAACGGCACGGCGTCGTCCCCGAGACGATGGTCCTCCCGGACGACTGGGAACGGTTGCCGATCCTAACGCGGGAAGACCTTCGCACGCACTCGGAGGACTTGTACTCGAACGAGCCTGTGCGCGGCGTCCCGCTCGTGATGTCGAGTGGCGGGTCCACCGGGGAGCCGGTGAGCTTCTTGGTCGAGCAAGTCCAATTCGATGTCGCGGAGGCGATCCTCGCCCTGGCGTTCTCCTGGTCAGGCTGGAGGTTCGGGGAGCCGGCCCTCTCGCTGTGGGGGGGGAAAGCCAACCTCTCACCCTCGAGCGGCCTCCGGGAACGTCTCAAGACCAAGCTCTCCGGAAACGTGACCCTCCCTGTCTATGCCTACGACGAGAGCGCCATGGCATTCTGGTGGCAGACGATGGAGCGGTACCGCCCCACCGTTATCTACGCGTATGCCTCGGTTGCCGCCGACTTCGCGCGATGGTTGCTCGCGGAGCGGAAACGCCCTTCCGGCGTGAAAGGCGTCTTCTGTTCCGCGGAGATGCTGCTGCCCGAGTTCCGGACAACGATCGAGGAGGCGTTCGGCTGCAAGGTCTTCAACCAGTACGGCAGCCGCGAAACACCGGCCGTGGCCTGCGAGTGTGAGGCCGGCAACCTGCATGTGTTCTCCGATCTCAACCGCGTCGAGTACGCCGGCCCCACCGAAGACGGCGACGGAGCGAGTCGTATCCTCATCACGCCGCTCTATCGCCGTGCGCAGCCCTTGATCCGCTACGACCTGGGGGACCTTGCCCGGCCCGCCGCCGCGGATTGTCCGTGCGGCCGCGGCTACCCGCTCATGGAGGGGATTGCCGGAAGGCAGTGCGATTTTTTCCTGGCGCCCAACGGCAAGAAGATCTATCCGACTTTCTTTGTGCGGCAGCTCTACGGGCGCGACTGGATCCGTCAGTATCAGTTCCGGCAGGAATCTCCGGGGCAAGTGCAATTGCTCCTCGAGTTGGTGGACGCGGGGACGGGCCGCGATCGGGTCGGCGTTCTGGTCGCCGAGCTACTTCCAAGCCTTCGTTCCCTTATGGGACACGAGGTCGAGCTCGTGGCTCGGGTGGTCTCGTCGATTCCGCGAACGAAAGTCGGCAAACACAGGTTCGTCATCAATCAGATGGGCATCGATTGAGCGGCGCATCAGCGGTGCCCGTGATCATGTACCACAGCGTGGGACCGCCCATCCCGCGATGGCGATGGAGTTCGCTCACGACGCCGACGGAGGTCTTCGCGGACCACCTCGAATGGCTCACACGCGCCGGATACGCGACCGTCGATCTGGAGCGCCTTCACCGGCACGTCGCAGGCCAGGCATCGCTTCCTCCCAAGAGCGTCGTGCTGACCTTCGACGACGGATATCTCGACAACTGGGCGTTCGTCGCACCCCTCCTCGAGAAGTACGGTTGTACGGGAACGGTCTTCGTCAGCACAGAGTTCGTGGACACCCGGGACGTGGTTCGACCGACCCTCAGCGACGTATGGTCCGGTCACACCACCGAGAGCGTGCTACAGAACCGGGGCTTCATGTCCTGGGAGGAGCTTCGCCGAGTCTCGGAACGCGGCACTCTGTCGGTGCAGTCGCATCTCACGACCCACACGTGGTACCCGGTCGGGCCAAAGATTGTCGATTTTCATCGTCCCGGAGACGGTCACTACTGGTTGGATTGGAACGTGGCTCCACGACAGAAGTCGCTCTACCTCGAGGATCCGGAGCGTAGCGTGGTTCCGTGGGGCTCGCCCGTCTATGAGAATGCGAAAGCCATCGTGGCCCGGAGGTACATCCCCGGGCCTGGGGAGCAGGAAGCGCTCGCGGAGTTCGTCCACGCCCGCGGAGACGAGCGATTCTTCGACTCGCCTGATTGGAATGCCCAGCTCTCGGAGTGCCTGACCCAGTTCAGAAGGCAGCATGGGATTTCGGATGTCTTCGAAAGCGATCATGACCGGCTTGCGCGACAGACTGCCGAGCTGGCGGACTCCAAGACCAAGATCGAGACTCAGGTCGGGAAGGCTGTGAACTATCTGTGCTGGCCTGGTGGTGGCTACGACGATCGGCTCCGCGTTCTGGCGCGTGAGTACTACCGAGCATCTTCGCTGAGCTCGCATGACCAGCCCGAGCTACGCAATCGGCCGGGAGAAGACCCTGGCGCGATTCGGCGATGGGGGGCTCCTGAAATCGGGACGGAACCGCACATCGAGCACCTCGGCGGGAGATATCTGACGGCCTACCTCGACGAGTTCCGCGGAGTGCCGTTGGCTCGTCCGTACAGGAGGATCCTGAAACTTCGCTCCCTGTTTTCCCGCATGGCGAGTCAAAAAGGGACCGGATAGCGAAAGCTACGACGCTATGACGAGCCCGCCGATGCACGTGGCCGGGTGAACGCAACGTCTGCTGGACTTTTCACCGCACGGGGATTTGTCACGGAATCGAAGCCAGTATTACGATGTCGTCAGACCATCGTGGTGGAGCCGATGACTGGGAATAGGTTGAGACGTATCGTAAGTGGCGCGCGTATTGCTAAAAAGTGCTCGGGCTCGGCACCTCCGTCCAGAGGGGCGGGCGCCGAATTCTTCGGATTGGGGAGGACGGCAGTGAGCGTTTCGACGGGCCGAGTGAAGCGACTGACCCTCGCCGCTGCCGTGGCGCTCGCATGGCTCTTCCCAGTGATGGCGATGGCAACCGACCGTTACGTGTCGCCGTCGGGGACGGACACGGGGAATTGTTCCAACATCAGCGCGCCGTGCAAGACGCCGACATACTGCTTTGGGCAGATGTCAGCGGGTGACAATTGCAACCTGCGGGCGGGGACGTACACGGCTCCGGCCGGCGGTTTCGGTTTCGGCCAAGATCGGGGATGCACCGCAGCGGCACCTTGTGTCATCCGTGGCTACCAATCCGAGGTCGCGATCATCAAGCCGAATTCAGTCACGGACATCAACGGCACGCTTCAGGTCAAGGGCGGGAGCGGCACCTCTGGAAGCTATTCAGGCGGCGCGCATTACCTCCAGTTCGCGTATCTCACCATCTACGGCAAGATCACCATCTGTAGCAGTCCCGACTGTAGCGGCGGCGGGTACAACGTTCCGCAGGGTTTTGCGCTCCATCACAGCACGATCAAGTGCCTCACCATCGGCGACAACTACTGCACGAACAACGCACACATCTATACGCAGCTCGGGGACTCATCGAACACCGAGCCTCGCACGACCGCGAACGACGGCCACATCTACGAGAATCTCTTCCTCGAAGACAGCACCTGCGACTACAGCTGGCATACATCAGCCTGCAATTTCGAACACAGCGGCACCATGACGCTCTACGCGACCTACAACTGGGTCATCGAGAACAACGATTTTCGATTCGCGGCTGGCACGTCGGTCCCCATGGCGCAGGCTATCTTCCTGAAAAACTCGGATGGTCACGACAAGATCCGATACAACTACATCGAGGACAACGCGAGCACCGCGGCGGCCTTCCGCACGGGGTATGACAACCCATCGTCGACCCTCACATTGACGAAGAGCGGCAGCAATGAGTTCTACCAGAACGTCGTGAACGGCACGCAGATGGGGATCTGGTACTGGGGTGCGCCTGTCTCCGGGTCGGTGTCGCAGGGGCCGACGGGAACGAAGGTCTACAACAACACGTTCTTTCGTTCGACCGGAACCGGGGACTACGTCGCTCAGCATGCCGACGATGCGACCTGGACGGGCGTCACCAGCCTCGAGTTCTTCAACAACCTTTCCATGGGCCATTGGGGCTATTGGATCCGATGGGGCAATTACCCCCAGCTGACGTTTCCGATTCACGGATCGTCGCCGCTCTCCAGCTACTTCACGTACCTCAACAACAATCTCTACTACGACCCTGCTGGATCGACGGCGCAATGGTGGGAAGCGGGCGCGAACGTCGGGAACACACTCGCGGCCTGGACCGCTCGCCTCTCGAGTGAATATCCGACCCTTCCCGCGGTTACCGAGAACGCGTCGAAATGGGCGAATCCGAATTTCGTGAACGCGGCTTCGAAGAACTGGCGCTTGCAGGCGGGGAGTCCCGCACTCACCGGTGGACGGGGTGGTTCGTATTCAACGGTCTTGGGGGCCTACGTCACCGGGACCGAGAACATAGGCTGCACATTCAGTCCAACCTGCAACGCGTACGGCGGCTCACAAACGTCGACAAGCCCTTCGACGGTCACTGGCTTGACGCGAACCGACGCGCACTGACGGTCGCCGCCAGATCCAGCCGCCCATCCGGTTCAAGCTGCTTCGAGGCAGCACACGACGTTCGACCGAAACCTACTGAGCGCGTCGAGACGCAAAATCCGGATCCAGAGGCATTCGACGCGAAGCAACGTGAGCGGTTGGTTCGGGATCGGGAAGGTACTGAAAAAGTCCAGCACCCGGATACGAAACCCCGTTGCGCGAGCGAGCCGCTGGATTGCCGACGCAGTATTGGCCCGATAGTACGTGGGGAAGACATCCGCCTCGCTGCGACCCTCGATGGCTTCCGCGATCCGCTTTCGCACTCCCTGGGGAAGTAGCAACGAGGCCGTCCCCACGGCCATGCTGGCCTTGTTCGGGGTCACGAAAACGAACACGCCACCGGGGGCGAGAATTCTCCTAATTTCAGCGAAGCCGGCATCGGGATTGTCGAGGTGCTCGACCACCATATTGGCACTCACGAGGTCAAAGGTCCCGGTGGCAAACGGCAACGCCTTGGCGTTCGCCGTCACCGCGAGGGTCAGCGACGGGTTGATCTTCAACGCGTCGGCTTCCAGGTCACACCCCACGAGCAGCCCAGCCCGACGGGCGAGATCGGATTCACTCGCACCAACCCATCCCCCGTGGAGCTGATGTCCGGCACCTAGATCCAACCATCGACACCCTGGTCGGACGAACTCGTCGAGGGCTTTCGCATATCTGTTTTGGTGATAATCCGCGTCAGGGACCACACGCCGGCGAATTCGACTCCGCGCAGCGGCCAGTTCTTCACTTCTTGACGCACGCGTCATGGCTCTCTCACGCCGTCGCCCCACGCCTCGATGATCTTCCGAGTCAGGATAGGGGCAAGAGAGAGCGATTTCTAGAGAAAGTCGGCCGTGTCCCTGCGTTATCGTGGCGAACGGCTCGGCATCAAGGAGGCGTGCAGCGCTTGAGGATGTGGCTTCGGAATCCAACGAGGAGTCATCGCAGCTTCGGGGCGTCGTCACCCGACGCTGCTCAGCGCGAGTCGACGGGATGAGCGTCATTCGGATCCGATCGAACTTCGCAAGCCTGGACAAGCTTTCGTTTCCGGACGTGAAGGTCGTTCACAGCCGGCTTTCACCGGAGCCTGGATTCTTCGACTCAGTACGCGACGCCTGGCGGACTCAAAGCGGAGAGTTCGTCCTCGTGAACACGGATACGGGTCGCCTGATGATCCTTTGCTTGATGTTCATCCTACTGCCGTGGCGGAAGGTGCGGCTGGTCTCCGTTGACACGTTGCTGCTGCGACCGCGCTCGTTCGGCGAACGGATCAAAGCCGTATTCAAGAAGCTACTGTTGCTGCGGGTCGACCTCTTCATCCTGTATTTCAAGGACCTCCGAGGGTACGAGCGCTACTACGGCATCTCCCCTCGGCGGTCGGTCTACGTTCCGTTCAAAGTCAACACGTGGGAGTCCCTTCCTTCGCCCCCGCATCCTGTTCGAGAAGGGAGCACCATTCTCTTCAGCGGGCGTACGCTTCGGGACGTGCCGACCTTTCTGGAGGCGTGC
This sequence comes from Candidatus Polarisedimenticolaceae bacterium, assembly GCA_036275915.1. Taxonomy (NCBI): domain Bacteria; kingdom Pseudomonadati; phylum Acidobacteriota; class Candidatus Polarisedimenticolia; order Candidatus Polarisedimenticolales; family Candidatus Polarisedimenticolaceae; species Candidatus Polarisedimenticolaceae bacterium. The sequence continues at coordinate 380,808 of DASUCV010000011.1, forward strand.
AAAGAGTCGGGATTACCGGCCGTATTCCTTCACCAATCCAACGACGTGTTCGAGTACCACGGAACTCCGCTGCGAGACCTGAAGCTTCCGGCAAACGTTCGCGACGAGGTGCACGACGGAAAGCGGTCGTCGTGGCTGGAGTTCATCTCCAACGCCAGACTCGTGGTCGTCCCGATCCAGAGCGGCACGATCTCCAACGCCGGCATCAGCACGTGCTTGGACGCCATGGCACTCGGGAAATGCGTCATCGTCTCGGAAGGGCCTGCGACGCGAGGAGTGTTCAGCGACGAAGAGGTCGTTCTGGTGCCCCCCGGCGATCCTGCCGCGCTCGCGGATGCGATGCGACGGCTATGGTCGGACGACGCGCTGCGGAACACGATCGCCGCGAATGGTCGTCGCCTTGCGTTATCGCTCGAAGGCGAGGAGCGACTCTTGGGCGACATCGTTCGAGTGGTGGCGACGAAAGCGAGGTAGGTGGAGCGCATCATGAGCAAGATCGCGAAGCGACTGTTCGGAAATACCGCGCCCTACCGATTCGCGGCGTGGCTGGTAGGCCGCTATCAGGAGGAGCAGGCGGCGATCCGTCGCCCGGACGAGTTCAGAGAATTCGGCCAAGGCGTCGTCATCGAGCCGGGAGTGCGGATCACGATGCCGGGACGTGTGGTCCTCAAGGATCGTGTTTCGATCTATCGCGGATCGTTCATCAACTCTGCCGGTGGGTTGTACATCGGTGAGAACACCGGCATCGGATACGATTGCACGATCTTCACGACACAACATCGCTACCGGAATGCGCGGAGCATTCCGTTCGACAATGTCGTGGAGCTCAAGCCTGTGATCATCCGCGAGTTCGTTTGGACGGGAGCGGGCGTCATGATCATGCCGGGGGTCGAGATCGGCGAAGGCGCGATCGTCGGGATGGGCGCCGTCGTGACGAAGAGCGTCCCCCCGCTCGCGATCGTCCTGGGCAATCCCGCGCAGATCATCGGGTACCGAGACAAGGAGCATTTCGCGAGCTGCAAGGCGGAGGGGAAGTTCCAAACGATCGCGATCGAACGCTACGAGGAGACGGTGCCCGAGGCATTCCGATGGAAGTATCCCAAGGAGATGAAGGAACTGGGGCTGGACTAGCCGCCGCGAGCTCGCGCTTCCATCTAGGAGCGGACACATCAACGTTCTGATCGTCGTGCCCTGGTACAAGCCGCTGATCGGTGGGGTCGTGCTCGCGGTTGAGCGCGTGGCGCAGAGCCTCGTACGCAGCGGTCATCGCGTCTGGGTGCTGAGGCCTGGGGAAAGTCCGAGAATCGAGCAGGTTGGGTCGGATGAAGGCGTGCCGCTTTTCGCCTTCGATATGCGCTCCGGTTTCGTAGAGAAGGGACGCGCTCGCGCCCTCGTGTCGTACTTGGTCCACTTCGTTCCGACGATGGTCGAATTGAAGCGTTTCATCGATCGCAACGAGATCGACGTGACGATCATCAACTACCCGTCGAGCTACGAGACATACTTCACCGCACTCGAGCTCCTGTTCGATCTGCCGTACTGCGTGTGTGTTCACGGAAGCGACGTCAATCGGCTCGGTGACGAGCCACCGCTCAAGCGGTGGGCCGTCCGGACCATCGTGCAACGCGCGAACGGGTTTATCGCGTGCTCCCAGGCGCTCATGGAAAGTGCGGAGCGAACCTTCGCACGACTCCCGGCGTTCCGGCGCGTCGTGCACATCGGCGTCGACCCGTCGTTCAGCGACGGAACGAAGAGCACGAACGCGAGTGTGCACGGCAAGTACATTCTGACGCTCGCGTGGGCCACACCCGACAAGGGGCCCGACGTCGCCATCGACGCGTTCGCCGAAATCAAGGATCGGTATCCGGATGTCTCTCTTCTCATGGTGGGGAGTGGCCCCATGGAAGACGAGCTGCGAAACAGCATTGAACGGCTCGGGCTTCAAGGTCGGGTCGTCCGTCTCGGCACCCTGGAGCCTTCGAGCCTACCGGACCTGTATGCGGGCGCACTCTTCGGCGTGATCCCTTCACGGAACGAGGGCTTCGGGCGCGTCGCGCTGGAGTTCCAGTTGTTCGGCAAGGCGATCGTCGCCTCGCGCGTAGGTGGTCTTCCGGAAGCGGTCGAGGACGGTCACTCCGGGCGATTGGTACCCCCTGGCGACTCTGGTGCGCTTGCCCGGGCGATGTCGGAACTGCTCGATCGCCCCGAGGAATGCAACCGGATGGGAACGAACGGGCGCGCCAGCGTGATGAACCGGTTCACCCTGGATCGAACCGGCGAAGGCTACGTCTCCGTCCTAAATCACATCCTGACGCGACGATAGCGGGTCCGCCCCTGTCGGTGTCCAAAACGTACTGACGTGGCTCAGCGGCGGAGTTCGTAGGTCAATTCCGGGGTTCGGTCGGACGCCGCCGTCAAAGACGACAAGTCTGTAACCTCGACGGAACAAGTCCGAACAAGTCCGACCGGCATTGTGGGTGGATCGCGGTATATTACGCGCGCACGGGGTGATTGGGTCTGAGAAGTCGAGCGCTGGTGCGGCGGGGGGGACGCTGATGAGTCTACGTCTATCTCGTGCAGAGGATAAGACAACATGCTCATTTGGTCCGCAGCCGTTCTTCCTCGGGAGTCGAGCAGGCCACGTCCGCAAGTGACGCGCGTCGCGGCATCCTTCCTTCTGCTGCTGATCAGCCTGGTGCTTGGCGCGGATCCTCTCCGCGCCAACATCCTGGTGATCGCTCCGCATCCTGACGACGACCTCTTGACGGCCGGCGGCGTCATTTACAAAGCCATTCAACGCGGCGAGCCGGTGCGCGTGGTCTTCATGACCAATGGCGATTCCGAAGGTCTGGGCATCGGCACGACCCGCCAGAACGAATCGGTAGCCGGGCAAGCTCACCTCGGCGTGCCAGAGAACAACCTTATCTTCCTCGGATACCCGGACGGATATCTTCAGACCGTTTATCAGCAGTACACGCAGCCTAGCGATGCGTTCACCAGCTCGTTCACCGGAAGGTCGACGACCTACGCGTCCCGTGGGTTGGGTCACACCGATTACCACACGTACCGCTTCGGAGCGCCGGCGAACTACAACAAGCCGAACATGATCGCGGATCTTCAAGACATCATCGCGACGTTCCAGCCTGATCACATCTTGGTGACCGCGGAGTTCGACGGTCACGCAGATCACACGACGTCTTACCAGGTGCTCAAGTCCGCGCTGACCGGAGTGTTCGCGAGTTCTCCGACGTACAACCCGACGATCGAAAAGACGGTGGTGTGGGTGTACTGCGTGCCGTCTTGGCCGAATGCGTGCGACGCCACGACGTACTACGCGGCGCTTCCGGACACCTGTTTCCCCGGTTTTACGTGGAACCAGCGCGAGAGTCTCGATGTCGCGCCCGCGCTGCAGTCGAGCTTCTACCCGGGCAACAACAAGTACCAAGGGCTCGGGGAGCACCGATCGCACAATGGTCCGGAATTGTTCCTCGGTCTGTTCGTACACAAGGATGAGTTCTACTGGGTCGAGCAGGGCCAGGGGACGAATCGACCGCCCGTCGTCAACGCAGGCTTCGATCAGACGGTGGATGAAAACGCCTCCGTGACGCTCGACGGCTCGGGAAGCTTCGATCTGGACGGCAACACGCTGACCTACGTGTGGACGCAGGTTGCCGGCACTCCGGTGACGTTGAGCAACGCTGCCACGGCGCACCCGACGTTCACGTCGCCGACGAATCTCCCAGCGAACGACACCCTGATCTTCGAGCTGAGAGTGAGCGACGGATCATTCACGACGCTTCCGGACGCGGTGAACGTCACGGTGACATCGCCGAACCAGGTGGTTTACGGGGACAACCTCGCGCCCTTGGCGACGGTCAGCGCGTCCTCGGAGTCGTCGGGCCAGGAGGCGGTGAAAGCGGTCGACGGCGTCGCCGACGGTTACCTCGGGAATCCCGGGGACGGCAGCAAGGAATGGTCGACTCAGGGTGAAGGCGCCGGCGCCTGGATCCAGTTGACGTGGTCGGCCCCGGTGACGGTGGGCAAGGCGATCTTGTTCGACCGCCCGAACCCGAACGACTACATCCTCGCGGGCACACTGACGTTCAGCGACGGCTCGTCCGTCCCAATAGGCGCCCTCGACAACTGGGGCAGGGACGCGGGATTCGAGTTCACTCCGCGGTCGGTCACTTGGATGCGCTTCACCGTGACGCAGGTCGATCCGGCTACGGAAAACATCGGGTTGGCCGAGCTCGAGGTGCCCGATGTGATCCTGCCCGGTGGCAACTTGCCTCCGGTGGGAAACGCCGGCCCGGACCAGACGGTCAATGAAGGCGTCCTCGTTCAACTGGACGGCTCGGGCAGTCACGACCCCAACAACGACGTGCTCCAGTACACATGGACACAGACCGCCGGGCCGCAGGTCGTTCTGTCGAATCCGGCCGCGGTCCAACCGACCTTCACGGCGCCGACGGGGCTCGCTCAGAACCAGATTCTGACCTTCAGCCTCGTCGTGAACGACGGTCACTACAACAGTTTCCCGGACACGGTCAACGTCACGGTCATCGCCTCCAGCCCCGACGTGCCGACGAACGTCGCCCCGCTCGCCACAGTCACCGCATCATCGGAAACGCCGGAGTTCGGCCAATTGGCGATCAAAGCCGTCGACGGTTACATCGACGGCTATCGCGACAGCGGTCCCCCAGGTGACCCATCACACGAGTGGGCGACGAACGGCGAGAGAGCCGGCGCGTGGCTCAACTTGGCCTGGAGCAGCGCGTTCTCGGTCAATAGCATCATCCTCTACGACCGTCCGAACTCGTCGGATCAGATCACGGCAGGAACGATCCAGTTCAGCGACGGGTCGACCCTTGCGATCGGTACCCTCAACAACGACGCCACCGCCACGACCTATAACTTCTCGCCGAAGACCATCACGAGCCTGCGGTTCACGATCACCGGCGTAAGCCCGGGGACATCCAACGTCGGCCTGGCCGAGATTCAGGTCATGGGCAACCTCGACGCGCGACCGGTTGCGAACGCCGGCTCCGACCAGACGGTGGCCGAGAGCGCGACGGTGCAGCTCGACGGCACGGCGAGCTCGGATCCGAACGGCGACGTTCTCCATTATCAGTGGAGCCAAACCGGCGGTCCTACGGTGGCCTTGTCCGACGCCACCGCCGCCCGACCGACGTTCACGGCACCGAGCGGGCTTTCGGCGGACACGCAGCTGACGTTCCAGTTGGTCGTCAACGATGGATTCCTCGACAGCCTCCCGGACACCGTGGTCATCACCGTGAGCGCTGCGAATGGTGGGACTGACAGCGACGGAGATGGAATCCCGAACAACGTGGACAACTGCCCGACGGTGGCGAATCCGAATCAGGCCGACGCCGACGCCGATGGGCGCGGCGACGCGTGCGACAACTGCCCGACGGTGGCGAATGCCAACCAGGCCGACACTGACGCCGACGGGCACGGCGACGTGTGCGACAACTGCCCGTCGGTCGCGAATCCCGATCAAGCCGATCAGGACGGCGACTCCTTGGGCGATCTGTGCGACGCCTGTCCGGCGGACCCGCTGAATGATGTCGACGGCGACGGCGTCTGCGGGAACGTCGACAACTGCCCGACGGTGGCGAATGCGAACCAGGCCGACGCGGACGGCGACGGCCGCGGCGACGCTTGCGACAACTGCTCGGCGATCGCGAATCCGGGTCAGCAGGATACCGATGGGGACGGCCGCGGTGACGCCTGCGACAACTGCCCGACTGTTTCGAACGCGAATCAAGCGAACGCCGATGGCGACGCGTTCGGCGACGCATGCGATGCCTGCCCGG